>CBFHCJ010000272.1:0-8491 GCA_965654005.1 uncultured Streptomyces sp.
CAGCCAGGCAATGCTCGGCATCGCCCGTCTCGAGGCGCTCCGCACCGCCGGTGGCCGGACCGTCACGGACGCCCCAGGAAGATCGGGTTAGTGAACGCGGCCGGCGCCCCCGGTACCGGGCCCGCAGCCGTCTCGTGCCGCAACTCGGCCCGTACGTAGGCCGCGTACGCCGGTGTCGTGTGCCACTCGACCACCCCCGCGCCGGACACCGGCAGCGGATCGCTGGTCAGCGACACCCCCTGGTCCGTCACGAACCGCACCGTGCAGCGGGGCGCGCCCGACACCTCCAGGCGGACCGTCACCGGGGTGTCGGGGGAGACATGCAACCGCTCGCCGATCCCGGCGTGTTCGCCCCGGCCGCCCGACGCCGTGAAGGTCAGCGAGACGGTCTTCGACTCGGCGACGTACGAGCGGCCCGCGCGGATGCCCTCCTGGATGGCCTCCCGGGTGAGGTCGTCGGCGAGGACCACCGTCTGCGGGGTGCCGATCGCGTCGGGGGAGCGGTGCGCGTCGCTGTTGCCCATCGCCGGAAGCCACCGCCCGTGCCCCTCCCGGACCGACGCCACCAGCGTGTTGTCCCACTCCGCGAGCGTCGCCTCGTCGTCCGGAGTGAAGGGGCCGTTCCACACCTCGACCGCGTCCGCCTCGTTGAAGCCGAACTTCCAGCCGCAGCCGATGCACGTGGCGTGCGGGTGGGCCGGGACGACCAGACCGCCCGCCCGGCGGATCTGCTGGGCGAACCGGGCCCAGCGGTTGTCGCGGGCCCGGTAGCGCCAGTCGATGAAGGTGCCGGGGTCGGTGCCCAGCGCCACCACGTGACCGTTCCGGGTCGTCACCTCCTCGCCGAGCATGATCAGCAGGTCGTCGCCCGCCAGGTCGGCCCAATGCGGGTGCGAGGAGTGGGTGTTGTGCTCCGAGGTGTTGATGAAGTCGAGACCGGCGGCCCGGGCCAGCGCCGCGATCTCTACGGGCGTACGGCGGCCGTCCGAGTGGCAGGAGTGCAGGTGGCAGTCGCCGCGGTACCAGGCCCGCCCTCGGCCCCTGGCCCGGTCCGGCGGGTACACGGGCGTCGGGGTCTCGCCCTGTTCGCCGTACGTGAGCGTGATCGTGACCTCGTACGTCAGGCCCTTCGGCGCCACCGTGTACGGGCCCAGCGTGATGTGCCAGGTGCCGGGGTTCACCGGGCCGGGGATGTAGCCGGGGGTCGCGTCGTCCGCGCGGACGTAGAAGTCCGTGCGGGCGCCGCCGGACCAGCCGCGGAAGCCCTCGCCGCCCAGCTCGGTGCCGCGCTCGTCGAAGATGCCGATGTCGAGGGCGTTGCCCTGGGTGCCGGCCGGGACGGACGGCTTGTCGTAGGTGTACGCGACCTTGATCTCGCGAACGCCCTCGGGGACGTCGACGGGAAGGTGGACGAAGTCGGGGGAGCCGATGGGCAGCGTGCCGCGCACCGTCCTCGTCTCCTGGTTGTCGGCCGCTTCGGCGGCGGGCCCTCGGGAGAAGCTCACGCTTCCCAACGTAGGCGCGGCGGCCGCACCCGTCACGACAGTGCGCGTCTACCTTTGCCGTGGTCGTCCGTATGCTCGGGGGATGACGACTTCCGCGACCTCCGGAACCGGAACCGGCCCCACCGAGAACTCCATGCGTCGCGCCCTCAAACGTGCCCGTGACGGTGTCGCGCTCGACGTCATCGAGGCCGCGGTGCTGCTCCAGGCCCGCGGCGCGCACCTCGACGACCTCGCGGCGTCCGCCGCCCGGGTCCGGGACGCGGGCCTTCAGGCGGCGGGCCGCCCCGGTGTCATCACATACTCCAAGAGCGTCTTCATTCCCCTCACCCGGCTGTGCCGGGACAAGTGCCACTACTGCACCTTCGTCACCGTCCCCGGCAGGCTGCGCCGCGCCGGGCACGGGATGTTCATGTCCCCGGACGAGGTCCTCGACATCGCCCGCAAGGGCGCGGCGCTGGGCTGCAAGGAAGCCCTGATCACCCTCGGCGACAAGCCGGAGGACCGCTGGCCCGAGGCCCGTGAGTGGCTCGACGCACACGGGTACGACGACACGATCGCCTACGTACGGGCCATCTCCGTCCGGATCCTGGAGGAGACGGGCCTGCTGCCCCACCTCAACCCGGGCGTCGTGTCCTGGACGGACTTCCAGCGGCTCAAGCCGGTCGCCCCGTCGATGGGCATGATGCTGGAGACGACGGCGAGGCGGCTGTGGTCGGAGCCGGGCGGCCCGCACCACGGCTCCCCGGACAAGGAACCGGCGGTGCGTCTGCGCGTCCTGGAGGACGCGGGCCGTTCCTCGGTGCCGTTCACCAGTGGGCTGTTGATCGGCATCGGGGAGACGTACGAGGAGCGCGCGGAGTCGTTGTTCGCGCTCCGGAAGGTCTCCCGTGCCTACCACGGCATCCAGGAGCTGATCATCCAGAACTTCCGCGCCAAGCCGGACACGGCGATGCGCGGCATGCCGGACGCGGAGCTGGACGAGCTTCTCGCCACGGTGGCCGTGGCCCGGCACATCATGGGCCCGAGCGCCTGCCTCCAGGCCCCGCCGAACCTGGTCGACGACGAATACGAGCGCCTGATCGCGGCCGGCATCGACGACTGGGGCGGTGTCTCCCCGCTGACCATCGACCACGTCAACCCCGAGCGCCCCTGGCCGCAGATCGAGCGGCTGGCCGAGCGCTCCCGCGCGGCGGGCTTCGCACTGCGCGAACGCCTCTGCGTCTACCCGGAGTTCGTCCGGCGCGGCGAACCCTGGCTCGACCCCCGGCTGCTGCCGCACGTCCGGGCGCTGGCGGACCCGGAGACGGGGCTGGCGCGTCCCGACGCGCTCCCGAAGGGGCTGCCGTGGCAGGAGCCGGAGGAGGTGTTCGTCTCCTCCGGGCGTACGGACCTGCACCGCACCATCGACACGGAGGGCCGCACCGGCGACCGCCGGGACGACTTCGACGAGGTGTACGGCGACTGGGGGGCGCTGCGGGAGGCCGCGGCCCCGGGGATGGCGCCGGAGCGCATCGACACGGACGTACGGGCGGCGCTGCGGACGGCGGCCGACGACCCGACGCGTCTGACCGACGAGGAGGCGCTGGCCCTCTTCCACGCGGACGGCCCGGCGCTGGACGCGCTGTGCCGGATCGCGGACGACGTGCGCAGGTCGGCGGTCGGCGACGATGTCACGTACATCGTCACCCGGAACATCAACTTCACCAACGTCTGCTACACCGGCTGCCGATTCTGCGCGTTCGCACAGCGCCGCACGGACGCCGACGCGTACACGCTCTCCCTGGACCAGGTCGCGGACCGCGCCCGACAGGCCTGGGACGTGGGCGCGGTGGAGGTCTGCATGCAGGGCGGTATCCACCCCGACCTGCCGGGCACCGCGTACTTCGACATCGTTCGCGCGGTGAAGTCCCGTGTCCCCGGCATGCATGTGCACGCCTTCTCCCCCATGGAGGTGGTGAACGGCGCGACGAGGACGGGTCTTTCCATCCGCGAGTGGCTGACGGCGGCGAAGGAGTCGGGCCTCGACACGATCCCCGGCACGGCGGCCGAGATCCTGGACGACGAGGTCCGCTGGGTCCTGACGAAGGGCAAGCTGCCGACGGCGACATGGATCGAGGTGGTGACCACCGCGCACGAACTGGGCATCCGCTCGTCCTCGACGATGATGTACGGCCATGTCGACCAGCCCCGCCACTGGCTGGGCCACCTTCGCACCCTGGCGGGCATCCAGCAACGCACCGGCGGCTTCACCGAGTTCGTGACCCTGCCCTTCATCCATACCAACGCACCGGTGTACCTGGCGGGCATCTCCCGTCCGGGCCCGACGATGCGGGACAACCGCGCGGTGACGGCGATGGCGAGGCTGCTGTTGCACCCTTGGATCCCCAACATCCAGACCAGCTGGGTGAAACTGGGCACGGAGGGCGCGGCACAGATGCTCCGCTCGGGCGCCAACGACCTGGGCGGCACGCTGATGGAGGAGACCATCTCCCGTATGGCGGGTTCCTCTTACGGCTCGTACAAGTCCGTGAAGGACCTGATCGCGGTGGCCGAGGCGGCGGGCCGCCCCGCGAAGCCGCGGACGACGCTGTACGGCGAGGTCCCGGCGGAACGGCAGCGTGCGGCGGAGGCGTCGGACGGGCATCTGCCGGAGTTGCTGCCGGTGTTGGACTGACGTCTACGAATGGAGATGCGTCTACGAACGGGGATGCCGCACCGCGCCGGGAGCGGCGCGTGAGGTGGTGGGGGTGGACACGCGGGTGTCCTACCCATCAACGGCGGCTGATTCGCGACCACCCGGTCGATGCCGTCGAGGGCGGCCAGGAAGTCGCCCGTCCCACCCCGGGTCACCGCCTTCGCCCGGTGGGCCCGCACCAGGTCCGGGGCGAGGGCGAGGGCGTGGTCGTATTCCTCCGGCGCCCGCTCGTACGCTCCGGCCCGCGCGAGGGCGTCGCCGCGCAGCGCCCATGCCGTCGCCCGCCACGGTTCGTCGCCCCCGGCGCGACTCAGCAACACGGGCGTGGGGGAGCGACCTACGTCTGCAATGCGACTTGGTACGGCTGATAACCGGCCGATCAGGGGTGATTCGATACGTATCGCATACTGATCCGCCCCCTGAACGGATCGCTCGCGTTCGATTACAGTGCTCAACTGTCGACGTGCGGACCGGTGCCAGGAGGAGGCCTGGATGGGTGCGACAACCGGTGCCCTCTGGGGCCGTTCCGAGCAGCAGGACTTCCGCAGCCGGGTGCGCGGGACGCTGCTCGGCGCGGCTGTCGGCGATGCCCTGGGCACCCCGCTCGACGGGCTCACCCTGGAAGAGATCCGGGAGGCGTACGGCGTCGAGGGCCTCGTCGACCTGGCCCCCGCGCACGGCAGACTCGGCGCCGTCACCCAGCTCACCCAGCTCACCCTGTTCTCCCTCGACGGGCTCATACGCGCCCAGGTCCGACGCGACACCGGTGCCTGGCATCCGCCGACGGATCTGCACCGGGCGTATCTGCGCTGGGCGGCCACACAGCGGGACTGGGGGCCCGACGAACGCCGCAAGGAAGACGGCTGGCTCGCCCGCGAGGAGTGGCTGTACGCCCGCCGCTCCCCGGCCAGGGCCTGTCTGCTCGGCCTCGGCGACGACACCATGGGCACGCTGGACGCGCCCAAGAACCCGGGTGAGCAGGGCCCCGAGGCGGTCGCGCGCTCCGCGCCGTTCGGGCTGCTCGTCGGCTGGGAACCGCAGCTCGTGTTTCAGCTCGCGATCGAGTGCGCCGCGCAGACGCACGGGCACCCCACGGCGTTCCTGGCGGCGGGCGCGTACGCCGTGATCGTGCACGCGCCGGCCCGCGGCGAGAGCCTGGACGCGGGAGTGCAACGGGCCCTCGCGCTGCTCGCACCGCGGCCGGGGCAACTGCCGGTCGCCGACGCCTTGCAGCACGCGCTGGGCGCGGTGCGGCAGGGGATGCCGACGCCTGAGCGGATCGGGGAGCTGGCCGGGGGCGGTACGGCGGAGGGGGCGCTGGCCGTCGCCGTGTACTGCGCACTGGTGGCGGAGGACATGCGGCACGGGCTGTGCCTGGCCGTGAACCACGAGGGGCGGTCAGGGGCCACGGGTGCGCTGACCGGTGGGCTGCTCGGTGCCCTGCACGGCGAGACGGCCCTTCCGCCGGCCTGGCTGGCCGAGCTGGAGGGCCGTCCCACTGTGCTGGTGCTGGCGGACGACTTCGCCATGGAGATGACACAGGGCGCTGCGCTGCACGGCCCTACGGGGTCTGCGCCGGGGTGGCTTGCGCGGTACCCCCGGGCGTAGGCGCCGTAGCTGGGGGCTGCCGCCCCCGGACCTCCGCTTCGGCCCGAACGGGTGGAGGGGTGGGGAGCGGGGGGAGGGGGAGCGGGTGGCGCCGTTCTGTGCCATGGCGCCGGGGACCGACCGGAGTGTGAAGGAGCTCCGCTGAACCGGGAAACGCGGTGGACGCCCAGCAACAGGCCCCCTCGGCCGGGACGGCGTGCCAGTCGAGAGGGCTCTGGGCGGTGTTGCTGGCGGGTCGTTACGCCTTGACCGAGGCCACGAAGGCGTTCCACGCGCCGGTGGGGAAGGCCAGGACGGGACCCTCGGGGACCTTGGAGTCGCGGACGGCGAGTGCCTCCACGGTGGGCGACTTGACCTCGACGCAGGCCCCGTTGCCCGCCGAATACGACGACTTGGTCCACGTGTCCGTGGCTCCCTGCAGAACTGCCATGTTCACTCCAGTAGCGAGTTGCTGACTTGCTGTCATCGCGTCGCGGGCGCCGGCCGGTGTCCGCGCCGCGATTCGCGCCAACCTGTTTGACTGATGGCGAGATCGAAGCTACTCGGCAACATCGCCGGCTGGAGCAGTCGTTCACTCAACCGGATGGCATATTCCAGTGGAGTCTTACGCTCAAAGATTACGCTGGTGTACGATCCGGCACCCTTCTGCGCGGAAGGCTCAACCTGCGAACTCCTTGGCCATTTCCGCGATGAACCGGCGGGACTGGTCCGCATTCAGGGCCTGCGCCCGCAGGTGCTCGTACATTACGGCGTACTTCTGTACGTCGTGCGCCTTCTCCAGGTACAGGTCGCTGGTGACGCCTTCGAGGTACACCACGCTCGAGTCGGCCGCGTCGGAGAACTCGAGAATTGCATACTGGCCGTTGAGACCGGGGTGCGCCCCCACCTCGAACGGAAGCACCTGCACGGTGATGTGCGGGAGTTGGGACATCTCGGCGAGGTATTCCAGCTGTTCCCGCATCACGAGGTCGTTGCCCACGGCACGGCGCAGCGCGGCCTCGTCCAGGACCACCCACAGGCGCAGCGGGTTGTTCTCGGCGGTGATGCGTTCCTGGCGGCGCATCCGCACCTTGACGCGTTTCTCGATGTCGGTCGGCGACGTCTCGGGCAACGCACCCTGGATCAGGGCCTCGGCGTAGGAACGGGTCTGCAACAGGCCGGTGATGATCTGGGGTTCGTACACCCGCAGCGACTCCGCGTCGGTCTCCAGACCGATGTAGACGCTGTAGGGGATGTCCCCGAACGTGTGCCACCAGCCCTGCTGGCGGGAGTCCCGGGCCATCTCCATCAGGGAGTCGACGACACGCTGGTCCTCGACCTCGTAGACCCCGCACAGGTCGCGGACGTCGCGCTGGCTGATGCTGCGGCGGCCGTTCTCGAGCCTGCTGATCTTCGACTGTGAGACGAGCAGCCGCTCGGCGACCTCCTCGGCCGTCATGCCCTTGAGCTCACGGAGCCGGCGCAGTTCCTGGCCCAGCCGACGTCGGCGGACAGTGGGATTGACATTGGACGCCACGGACGCGCACCTCCGGCTGCGTACCTCTACATTGCGTATCTGCTGCTGAGCAGATTGCCACCAAGGTGCTTTCTACCGCTGGGAAACAGCGGATATGCGGTCCGGGCACGCCATTTGAGCGGCCGTTGGCGCGAAGTCGCCCCCGCGGCGGCCCGCATGCGGGCATGCGGGCCGCCTTGCATCCGGGCATCTGGGCATCCGGGCATGTGGGCATCCGGGCATCCGGGCATGCGGCCGCGCGGGGCGGTGAGGCCGTGTCGTCGTCCAAACGTACGGTCTCATCGCCCCGCGCGTGCCTGCGGCTCCCGAACCGGTCTCGGGCTGGTGCGTGTGCCGGGTCGCGCGGTGCCTGTGGCACCTGCTGCACTGCTGCATGCACCTGCAGTACTGCTGCACCTGCTGTACCGATCCTGCTGGTTCAGCCGGCGGTCGTCGCGTGGTCCTGCCGTGGTCCTGCGGTGGTTCGGCAGTGCTTCCGCCGTGACCGTGGGACTGCGGCTCAGTGGGCCACGACACGCGCCATGGATCCGCGGCGCGGTTGCATCGGAACGCCATGAGCGGGTTCCGATACGGTCCTGGCTTCGGCGGCCGGGCGGCCGACCGAGGCCGGGTTGCGGCGCGGCTGTGCGCCCGCACCGTTCTGGACGTCCATCACGGCGTGCGCCACGAGGCCGCCCATGGGGTCGTGCCTGATCAGGTCCCGCAGCCGGGATCGGGACGAGCGTCCCTCATTGCCCGGATACAGGTGCTTGCCGAGACCGACCGCGTGGGCCAGCGCGGCGAGCGCCGCGGTCCGCGGGTCCGGCGGAACGCCGGTGCGGATCGCCGAATCCAGCCGGGACCTGATCTCCCGGCTGATGGCCGTGTCCGTCGCCTGGTAGCGAGTCGTCGGCAGCACTCCGCACATCTGGCCCGGCACGGCGTGGACCATGCCGCACCGCTCCAGATGCGAGAGGTAGATCTGGCGGAGCCCGAGACGCGGCCCGCCGATCCAGTGGACGGCCCGCACGGGAGCGCCGCGCCTGCGCAGCAACTCCAACGCGCTGTCCAAAGTCGGATCTCCAGTCGGCCGTGGTACCACCACGGCGATACGATCCCCGTCTGGGGCTATACGTCCGGCCAGCGCCAGCTCCACTAGCTGTGCTCCGGCCAGACCGAGGTCGAGCG
>CBFHCJ010000273.1:0-8448 GCA_965654005.1 uncultured Streptomyces sp.
CGGCCGGCGCCGGGTATGCCGGTCTGCCCACGGTCGAGCCCGGCGCGGAGCTGGCCCAGTTGTCCTTTCACGCCGGCCGCGTCCGGGCGGATCTGCTCACCCGGGCCCCGCAGGTGCTGCCCCGGCTGGTCAGCGTCGGGGAGTTCCGGCACCGGAAGGAGGGGGTGCTGTTCCCGTCCGATCTGGCCGTGGGTTTCAGCGACGGCCGCCTCTACCTCGCCGAAGCCGCCACCGGCAGGCGGCTGGAGCTGCTGGCGCCGACCGCAATCAACTTCGTGTGGAACAACTACACCCCGCCCCTGGCCCGGTTCCTCGCCGAGATCAGCCGGGCCACAGCCCCGCAGGTGTCGTGGTTCGACTGGGGCGCTGCCTGGACCCTGCCCTTCACCCCGGCACTGCACTACCGGCGGACGATCCTGGCGGCAGCACGCTGGAAGCTGCGGGCCCGCGATCTGCCCGGCCGCGCCGCCTCGCGCGATGAGTGGGCCGGGCAACTGCACGCCTGGAGGGGCCGCTTCGGCATGCCGGACCGCGTGCTGCTGGCCGAGGACGACCAGCACCTGCCGCTCGACCTGCGCCAGGACATGTCCGTGGACCTGCTGCGCGCCCACCTTGAGACCAGCCCGACCGGGGTCGCGGTGCTGTACGACGCGCCGCCGCCGGACGCCGACGGATGGATCGGCGGGCGGGCCCACAGCATCGTCATCCCACTGAAGGCGCGCTCATGACGGCCACGGCAAGCCCGCCCAGGACGCAGGAACTCTCCGAAGGCGCACTCGGGATGGCACTGCTGCACATCGAGCACGATGACCTCGCCGCCGCGCGCAACAGCCTGGCCCAGGCCGTTGCGGGCGGCGTCAGCGCCGGGGGCAACGCGTCCCTGTTCCACGGCGCCCCGGCGCTGGAGTTCGTGCTCGGCCGCGCCGGGCGTACCGACCCCGTTGTACGGGACGCCGTCGACCGTGTGGTGGCCGCCCGACTGGCCGCAGCTCGCAGGCGGCAGGCGGCCAGGGCGCTGCCGCATCCCGCGGAGTTCGACCTCATCCGCGGCTTGACCGGGCTGGGCACGCTCCTGCTGACCCGCGGCGCGCCCTCGCCGCTGCTCCATGCGGTTCTGGCCTATCTGGTCTCCCTGGCCCGGCCGGTCCGTGTCGACGGCCGGGAACTGCCGGGGTGGTGGTCGCCGGTGGGGCCCGCCCACCAGGAGAAGCCCGGCGGACACAGTGACAACGGCGTCGCACACGGCATCGCCGGTCCCTTGGCGCTGCTCTCCCTCGCCGTCCGGCACGACGTCCAGGTGCCGGGGCAGCACGACGCCATCGACGTGTTCACGCGCTGGCTGGACACCCACGGCTGCTGCTACTGGACCACCTACGACCAGCTGTCATTCCCACCCGCGCCGGCACCCGCGCGACCGTCCTGGTGCTACGGCCGGATCGGCATCGCCCGCACCCAGCAACTGGCCGGGACCGCGCTGAAAGACCCCGCCCGCCGACGCGCGGCGGAAGACACCGCCGTACGCACGCTGACCGATCCGATCCTCCTCGGGCTGATCACCGACGCCTCACTGTGCCACGGCTGGGCCGGCCTGCTGACCGTCGCCCGCGCCATGGCCGACGACAGCAACACTCCGGACCGGTTCGCACCACTGATCGAATACCTCACCCTGCGCCTCGCCGCCGACCTGGACCAGCTGCCCAAGCCCGGATTCCTGGAAGGCCGCACCGGCGCACAACTGGCACTGCACGGCACCAACAAGACGGACTGGACCACTGCCCTGCTGATCACCTGACCCCCTCTCCCGCCAGCCGAACCGAGCCCCACCGACCAGGAGCACCCACGACCATGCCCGAAGACGAAGACCTTCCTGCACTACCCCCCGAAAGGGACTGGTGGCACGCCAAAGTGTCCTTCCCAGACGGCGCCGGGGTGCCCCAACAAGCCGCCCAGGCGCTGTCATCCGCACTGTCCGACCAGCGCTTCCACTTCCTGCGCAAGGACGGCGGGCTACGGCTGCGCACCGAACGCCCCGCGGCCGACGTGCTGGACCGACTCGTCGCCGACGGCCAAGCCAGCGGCTGGACCGGCGGCGTCTACGAGCCGGAGACCGAAGCGTTCGGCGGCCCTGAAGGCATGACCGTCGCCCACGACCTGTTCTGCGCGGACAGCCGCGCCGCCCTGGAGCAGACCGGCATCCCCGGCGCCAGAGAGCGCTGCGTCCTGCTGCTCTCCACCATGATCCGGTCGGCCGGCCTGGACCCGTTCGAGGCCGGCGACGTATGGGCGAAGATCGCCTCCCTGCGGCCACCCGCCACCCCGCCCACCGGCCAGGCCCTCGACCAGGCAGTTGAGGCCATGCGGCGCCTCATGAACGCGGACGCAGCCCGGCGGCCGGACGCCGAACCCGGCTGGACCGAGCGCGTCGCCGCATTCCATGACACCGGCCGCCAGCTGACGCGGCTCGCCTCCGAGGGGCAGCTGACGCGAGGCCTGCGCGCCGTCCTCGCCCACCACGCGATCTTCGCTTTCAACCGCGCCGCAGTACCCGCCGACGAGCAGGCAGCCACCGCATGGCTGGGCCGCCAAGTCGCCTTCCCCGAAAGGGGAACAGCCGACGTGTTTACCCGCCAGCCCACCTCTCAGCGCCCTAACCTCACTGCAATGGAGACCACCCTGACTTCCGTCAACGACCCCGCTGAAATGCGCGAAGCACTCGTGAACCGCTTCATCGACAGCGGACACCTGCGCACCCCCGACGTCATCGCCGCCTTCCGGGCCACCGAGCGCCACCGGTTCCTCCCCGGCGTCGACGTCCAGGCCGCGTACGTCAACGACGCCGTACCCATCAAGCACGACGCGACGGGCGAGATGATCTCCTGTATCTCCGCACCCTCGATCGTCGCCACCCAACTGGAGCAGGTCGGCGCCCAGCCCGGGCACAAGATCCTCGAAGCCGGCGCGGCCACCGGCTACAACGCCGCCCTCCTCGGCCACCTCGTCGCGCCCGGCGGCCACGTGTGGACCATCGACGTCGACCAGGACCTCGTCGACGGCGCCCAGAAGAACCTCGCCGAGGCCGGGGCCACGAACGTCACCGCCGTACTGGGCGACGGCGCGGCAGGCCTTCCCCAGCACGCCCCCTACGACCGCATCCAGTTCACCGTCGGCGCCGGCGACGTCCCCGTGCGGATCCTCGACCAGCTCGCCCCCGGCGGACGCCTGGTCCTCCCGATGCGGATCCGCGGCAGCATCTCCCGCTCCTTCGCCTTCGAACGCGACGGCGTCGGCGACACCTGGAAGACCGCCTCCTGCGAGATGGCCACCTTCGTGCCCCTGCGCAAGGGCGTCTGCGACGACATCTACACCCTCGTGCCCCACGAGGGTGAGGGCAACGTGCGCCTGGAGACCTTCAGCGAACAGGAGGTGGACCGCGAAGCGATGCGCACCGTCCTGGACCAGCCGCAGACCACGCTCTACACCGGCGTGAAGTTCCGCAAGGGCGCCCCCTGGGAGTGGATGTACCTGTACCTGGCGTGCGTGCTGCCCAACGGCCTGTCCCGCATGCCCGGCTCCCGGCCCGGCTACGCCCCGAGCTTCGGCTGGGGAGCCATGGCCGCCCTCGACGGCGACACGCTCGCCTACCTGACCCAACGTGAAGGCGAAGACGAGCAGGGCAAGTTCTGGGAGGTCGGCGTCACCGGCCACGGCTCGCGCGCCGCCGAACTCACCGACCACGTCGTGACCGAGATCGGCGAGTGGCACCGCGGCTGGGGCAACGACGGGCCGGAGCCCGGCTTCCGGATGGCCGTCGGCGACGCCCGCGACCGACTGACCGCCGCCGAGCCGCGCTTCGTCATCGACAAGCCCTACAGCCGCCTCGTCGTCGACTGGCCACGCAAGGACTGAGCCGATGATCCCGCCGATAGCCAGCCGCATCCCGCTGGTCCGCCGAGCCAAGAAGCCCGCGCTACCGCTGGACGAACGCCTCACCCTCCTCAACCGGCTGACTGTCGCGCCCGCAGGTGCGGCCCACCACGACCTGGTGGCCCGCACCTGCTCGGTCCTCAACTACGCCGCACTGATCGCCTCCGACGTCGGCATGCCCGACCTCGCAGCCGACCTGTGCTGGAGGCAGCACGAGGTCTTCGCCGACGCCGGACAGCACACCGGCGACATCGCCGTGATGTCGCTCATGCCGATCATCAACATCTCCCGGCTGCTGACCCGCGAGGGCGACGGCGAAGCCGCCTACGACGTACTCACACGGCTCTACCGCGCCGCCCAGAAACGCGGCACCACCGAGATCCGCGGCCACACCGTCGACCTGTCCACGCTGATCAACACCGACGCAGACCACCAGACCATCTGCAAAGAGCTGTGGGTCACCGTCCTCGTCGACGGCGCCAGGGCCCTGGCCCGCATCGGCCGCTGGACCGAAGCCGCCGACGCCATGACCGCACACCGCGGCATCGGCAACCGCCTCCTCGACGGACGCCAAATCAAGATCATGTCGCTGATGGAACGCGGCCTCACCCAGCAGGCCCGCGACACCATCGACTCCACCACCCCCACAGAACCGTGGGAAAACACCGTCGCGAGTCTTCTGCGCATCTGCTGCCGGCCCGCGACCTCACCCCCACGGCAGCCAGAGCTCGACCTTGCCCTGAAGGAAGCCCTCGCGCTCCTCACCCCGCCCGACCCCGAGACCGCCGCATTCCAGGCCCGCGTCGGACTGACCGCGCTCGAACTCGCCCGCGACCACACCAGCTACCACGACGCCCTCCTACCGCAAGCCGTCGCCGATGTGGCGAGCCTCGACGCCTACGCCGCCCGCGACGTCCTGCACCACCCCGCCGCGCGCTCCTGCCTGAGCGGTGAGCAGAGACGGCAACTCGACGCCGTACTCACCGCGTCAGGGCTCGGTGCAGGGAACCTCCCGCAAGCCCACATGCGCACCCTTACCGAAGCCGTGGACAAAGCCGAAGTCTCACTCCGCGGGCTTCTGTAGCCCCGCTCAGCATCGAGCAGGTTCACCGGATCACTGCAACCCCGGGGACTGTGCATTCGAAGGCTGAAATGCCTCCATGTACGCGGACTCGGCCCAGCTCATAAGCATTGTCTTCCCAACGTGCGCTCACCACCCGGGCCCATGTCCTTAAGTATGTATGCTTGACGGATGCGAGCTGTGGCGTACATCCGACGATCCAAGGACCCCAACGAAGGCAACTCCTCCCTCGTGGACCAGCGGGCCTGGATCATGGAGGAGAGCAAAAAGCGGGGGCACCAGCTGGCAAAGAAGGACATCTTCGAGGAGGTCGTCAGCGCATACCGTGATCGTCATCGTCCTCAGCGCAACCGCATGGAAGAGGTCCTCGCCGAAGGCGATGTCAGGGCCCTCTACGTCCGCGATCTCGACCGGCTGGCCCGCCGCCTGGTGGACACAGCTCGCATCGTCGACACCTGCAATCGGCACGACGTGACGATTTACACGCACGATCGCGTGTTCGCGCCAAGATCGCCCGACACGATCCTCCTGATCTCCGTCCTGGGTGGACTGGCCGAGACCGAGGCCGCGACCACCAGCAAGCGCCTCAAGCGCACAGCCGAGAACATCCGGCTGCGAGGTGGCTGGAACGGCATGGCACCCTACGGCTGGGTGCTCCCCGAGCACCGCAACGCGAACGGCGTGAAGACGCTGACGCTGCACCCCGAGGAGAGCAAGGTCGTTCGTCAGATTGTGGACTGGCGACTGGAGGGCATGTCCGTCTCCGAGATCACTCGTGAGCTCAGCGAGACCGGCGTGACCAATCGCGCCGGCAAACCGTTCCAATACCGGAGCATCGCCTCGATGCTCCGTCACCCGCTGCTCGCGGGATACAACTCGATCACGGACAAGGCCAAGGGCCGGACGAGCGGTCAAGGGCCGGACATCAGGGACACGCGCGAGATCGTCATCGGCAAGGACGGCCTGCCCGTGAAAAGCCACGAAGCGGTCTGCACGCCCGAAGAGTGGGAGGCGCTGCGACTGCTGATGAAGCCCCAACCCTTGAAGAAGACCAGAGCCCGAGCAGGAGGCCTGCCCCTCGTCGGGCTCATCTACTGCGGCGTGTGCGGCTCCAAGATGACCAGCAACCGGTCACTGGGGGAGTCGGGGGCGTATGTCTGCAACGGGCGGATGAGGGGCGCTAAGTGCCCTGGAGTCGCGATCACAGCCGGGTCGACCGAGCAGTTCGTGCGCGACGTGGTCGCGACGTCATTGGACACGCCCGAAGTCCGGGAGTTCCAGGCTGATCGCCTCCGCCAAGCCGCGGCAGGGAACACCAGTGCCGAGCTGCTCGACCTCCATGACCAGTCTGACGCGCTGCGGGACTCCATCCTCCTCCTCCAGAAGCAGGTCGAGAACGTACCGGCCATCGCCATGGCCGCGCTCCTCAACCGGATCAGGGAGGAGGACGCCCTGAAGAGCCAGATCGACCAGCGGATCGCCGAGAAGGCCGAAGGCCGGCCCCGCGAGATCCCGAACATCAGCGGAGCCGAGTTCCTGGAACTTCCCGAAGCGGAGCAGAAGACCGTCACGAGATCCTTCATCCGCAAGATCGTAATCGAGCCCGACGACGGGAACCGCGGGTCCGTGAAGGGGCTGTTCGGCTCGCAGGGCACGAACCTCAGCCGCATCGGCTTCTGGTACCTGGGAGAGGGGGACGAGCTGGAGCCCCGGCGCGGCTCCGGCTACTCGCTCCTGCCGCCCGACGGCGAGTACCAGTGCCCGGACTGCGAGGAGCCCCGCGTCTTCCGGTACAAGAACAACCTGCGGCACCACAGGAACTACGCGCATCCGAAGCCGGTTCCCTGCCCTGAATGCGGCGAGTCGTTCCCCTTGCCAGGACTGCCGAGCCATCGGCTCAACAAGCACGGCGTCAAAGGCGGGCGAAAGCCATGGAGCTAGGCATGTTGGCTCACCGGTTCGGCCTCCTTGCCCGGGGCGACACCGCCTTCGTCACAGTCCTGGTCCTTCGCGCGTGCACCTTCGCCGGCGCGTGCGTCTGCACTCCCCGTAGCAAGAGGCAGGCCCGGGCGGCCGTCCGCCTGGTATCCCCAGTGCTTGTCTCCGCAGCGGCGGCCGGTGGCTCCTGACGGCCCTGCGGGCCCTGCCCTTCACGCGTGGTGATCATGCCGGTGATGAACCACACCGCCTATATCAAGGGCAGGATCGCGACGTACACCACCGGCCGCTGGTGGACGGGCTTCCCCTCAGCTCTTCACGGGCCACTCCAGGGGCTTGTTGTAGAAGCCCTGGCTGAGCTGGACTGCCGCGGCCTTCTGGCCCTGTGGGATGAGGAAGGCGGTGCAGATGCGCTGTGACTGGCCGGCTGCGAGCTTCTTGTCGGAGTCGAACGCCGGGCAGTTGGGCCACTGCGCCTGTCCGAGCAGCACGATGAGGGCGCGGGTGCGCTGGCCTGCATCCGTTCTGACAACCAGATCGTCATCCATGTCGCCCAGCGCCATCGGCTTGCCGCTCTTGTGGGTGAGCGTCGACCAGACGTAGACGGGCACCTGGGGGCCGTCTTCCTTGTCCTGCTCAAGCCCGGAGTTGTCGAAGTCGGCCTTGGTGCCGGTGACCACCTTGGTGGGCGTGACCACGTAGGTGGCTCCTCGGGAGCGCTGCATCTGGCTCTCTTGGACCGGGCTGGACTCCCCCAGCTTGAACGTCGTTTTCTCTTTGGCCTCGCTGGTCGTCGAGGCAGAGTTCTCGCTGGTCGCGCCGGTGGTCGAGTGCACACCGCAGGCGGTGAGGGCGAGGGCCGCGGCGACGCCGACGGCGAGCACGGTCAGGTGACGCAGGCGCGGGGCTGAGGGCGCGGAATGGGGCATGGTGGTTCCTCCTTCAGGAATGTGGGGACGGGTTAGGCTGCGGAGCGCCGGGCGCGGCGGACTCCGGCGGCGAAGTCGCGGGCGATCTCGGCGGCGGCGGTGGCGGGCGTGTTGGGCTGGTCCCGGATGCGCCGGATGACAGCCGGGCCGACCACGACGGTGTCCGCGTACGAGGAGGCCTGTGCGGCCTGGCCTGGTGTGCCGATGCCGATGCCGATGCCGACCGCGACCGGCAGGCGGGTCGTGGTGCGCAGGCGGTGGACCAGCCTCGGCAGGTCGGGGCTGAGCGGGCGTTGGGAGCCCGTGAGCCCGTGAGGCCGGGGGGCGCGGGGGCGTAGACCATGCCACTGTGGGAGGCGCCGATCGCCGCCAGTTGCGCGGTGGAGGCGTGGGACGGGATGAGGGGGATGGTGTGCCCGCTGGCCGAGGCTGCTGCTCTCCAGGACGACGCCGCTGGCGGGGGAAGGGCAGGGATGAGTACGCCTGCGCCGCCCGCAGCGGCCAGCCGATGCGCAAAGGGCTCGATGCCGTACTGCGCGATCGGGGCCCAGTACGACATGACCCGCAGCGCGGCAG
>CBFHCJ010000274.1:0-8444 GCA_965654005.1 uncultured Streptomyces sp.
GGGCCGATCCCCTCCCCGACCAGGGGTGCCGTGCACACCTCCTGTACGAGGGACGTGCAGCAGGAGCGGTGACTCACGTGCGGCGCAGGGCGTCGTAGCCGATGAAGTCGAACATGTGCTCCCCGAGCGCCGGCGGTCGGGGAGCACCGGCGAACCGGTGGGCCCCGACGCCCTGCATGACCGAGGGATCGGACACCCACAGCCGCTCGAAGCCGCGCTGTTCCAGCCAGTCGCACACCCGCGGGACGAGGTCCGGAGCCTTGCGGTTTCGCGTCCAGATGACCGTGCCGCCCGTCCGGCACAGCCGGGTGCAGTGGTCGAGGGTGCGTTCGACGTCGGCGTCGGTGATGTTCCCGAGCACCCCGCAGAGCAGGACGAGGTCGGCGGGCAGCAGATCGGCGTAGTGGTCGGTCGACGAGGCGTCACCGGCCACGACTTCGACGCCCGTGAGCCCGGCGGCGTCGGCCGCACGCCGAGCCGCCGCGACGTTCCGCTCGTCCAACTCGACGAGCCGGGCACGCACATCGTCGCGCCGCGGGTGACCGGCGAGGGCGCCGATCAGGTCGTGACCTTGTCCGGCACAGATGCTGACGGCCGTCAGCGGGCCGGGCGGAGCTTCGTCCAGGGCCAGGCGGATGCGGTACCGGACGAGCGCGAGCCGTCGTGAGAGGGCTGAGTCGGGGACGTCGTACGCCTGGTGCCAGGTATGCCAGTCCATGCGCGGGAGCCTAGGCCGCCGGTGGTTGGAACGCCGCTCTTTTTTCCGCCGTCCGTGCGTACCGCCCCGGCGTCACGCCCACGGATTTCCTGAAGTGCCGCGTGAAATGGGACTGGTCGAAGAAGCCGGTCGCCGCGGCCACCTCGCCCGGTGGGCGGCCGTCGAGCAGTAGGCGGCGGGCGCGGTCGACGCGGCGGGACGTCAGGTACTGGTGCGGGGCGATGCCGTACGCGGCGCTGAACGCCCGTACCAGGTGGGCCGGATGCGCGTGGACGAGCGACGCCGCCTCGTCGAGGGAGATGCCCTGCACCAGCCGCTCGTCGAGCAGTTCGCGCAGCCTGCGGGCCAGCGCCGGGTCGCGGCGCGGGCTTTCGCGGGTCGGCCGCTGTCGCAGGTGCGCGCCCAGCCGCTCGCCGATGAACGTCAACCTGCTCTCGGCCTCCAGTTCGTCACCGGGTTGCGTGAGCGCGTGGTGCAACTGGCCGACGCGCAGCCGCAGCACGGGATCACGGAGGTCGGGCCCGTCGACGGCCGCGCCGATGAGGTCCTCGGCCAGATATGTGCCGTCCAGGTAGAGGACACGCTTGCGGAATCCGTGCGGGGTGGCCGCGGAGCCGTTGTGCGGGACGTGGGGCGGTAGGAGCGACACCGTGTCGTGCGGGGTGCCGTGCTCGTGCCGGTCCAGGTCGTACCGGACGGCGCCGTCGTCGACGATGAGCAGCGTCCAGGCCTCGTGGACGTGCATCGGGTAGGCGTACTCGGTGAAGTGGGCGTGGAAGATTTCCACGACACCCGGGATACGGGGGCGCCAGGCGGAGACCTCACGCTGAGCGGCCATGCAAAGAACGTACAAGACCGCGTCGTACGCCGCGGCGCAGTCTGACTGCATGAACGATGCCGAACCGATCCGCTTCGACACCAAGATCGCCGTCCTGCTGCGCGAGGACCTGGAGACCTGGCAGCGCCTGAACGTCACCGCCTTCCTGGTCAGCGGCCTGGGCTCACAGATTCCGGAGGTGATCGGGGAGCCCTACGAGGACGCCGGCGGCGTGCCGTACCTGCCGATGTTCCGCCAGCCGGTCCTGGTCTTCGAGGGCGCGAAGGAGACCGTGACATCCGCTCACACCCGTGCCCTGTCGCGCGTCCTCCCGCGGGCGGTCTTCACCTCCGACCTCTTCACCACGGGCAACGACCGCGACAACCGCGCGGCGGTACGAGGCGTGCCGACGGGGGAGCTGGACCTGGTGGGGCTGGCGGTGTACGGGCCGAGGAACGCGGTGGACAAGGTGGTGAAGGGGGCGCGGTTGCATCCCTGAGGAGCGGTGGTGGACTTTCGACTCGCGATTACGCTGCGGGATCCGATACGTCACCGAGCCAGACCCGCCGCCCCATCTCGTCCAACTCTGCCTTGAGCCGTTCGCACTCTGGAATGGCCCGGCGCAGCAGCCGCCAATAGTCAGGACCGTGGCCGGGAATCCGAATATGTGCCAGTTCATGTCCAATGACGTAATCCACGAGGCGTATCGGGAGCTGGAAGACCGCCCAGTGCAGCGCCATGCGGCCGAGAGTGTCTCCCTCGCCGGAGCCGCCAGGAATGTACGTCCCCCATCGCTGGCCCAGGTCCCGTACCTCCACTCGCGGCTCCGCCACGTCCAGGCGCCCAGCCCACGGCTGAAGCCTCCCAAGGGACCAGGAAGCTCCCGCCCGCTTGTACCAGTCGATGAGCGCGCCGCGCCCGGCGTCTCGCTCGGCGGCGACAGATCGGTCCAAGCACAGCCGCCCGGCCCGCAGCCGCACCATTCCGGCGTCCGCGTCCACCAGCAGCAGGCGGTACTCGCGCCCCAGATACCGGAACACGGTGCCGTCGAGCAGGTCGACCGAGGCATGGGCCGGTCGGAATCGGTCTCGTAGCCGGGCCTTGTCCGCGATCCAGTCCTCATGCGTCCGCACGAACTCCTGTGCGCGCTCCGCGTCACAGTCCGTGGGTGCGCGGAGGATGACGGACCCGTCCCGCTCGACGGTCAGGCCCAGCCGGGAACGGCGGGCACTGACGCGGACGTACAGCCGCAGTTCTCCGACGTACAGGAACTGGCCGTCGGAGAGCTGTCCGGAGGCCGGGGATCCTTGCGGCGGAATCGGAGGGGATACAGGCGGCACACCGGCAATTGTGCCTACCGCTCCTCCCGGAAGTCCTGAACGTGCTCCTGCACGTGGTTCACGACGTGTCGGGCCACCGCACGTACCTCCTCGATGCCGCCGGACGCGGCTTCCAGAGGAGCGAATTCGGCGACTTCTTCGAGGAGTTCGGCCCGTACATCCCGCAGCGCGTGCCGGTCTGTCCCTCGGTGACGTCCGGTACGGCACCGAATGCGCCAGCCAGATAGGAAGCCGTCAGGTCCTCCAGCTCGCCGGGTTCAGCCGCCGTCAGCGGATACAGCTCGGTGGCGCCACTCTCGTCCTTCTCGGTCAGCCAGACCTCTCCCGGGTCCAACAGGCGACCGCCGCTTGGGGTACGCAGCAGTGACGGGTCGTGGGAGGTGAACACCAACTGGGCGCCGCGCGTGTTGACGAGCGGATCGTGGAAGAGGCGTACGACCTCTGCCGCGAACCTGGGATGCAGGCTGGAGTCCAGCTCGTCGACGAGCAGTACCGCACCCTCGTCCAGCGCGAGCAGCATCGGACCGAGCAGGGCGAACCACGACCGGGTGCCGAGGGACTCCTCGTCCCAGTCAAGCAGGGCGCCTGAGCCGTGAACCAGGCGAACAGCAGGGGGCTGTCCCGGCTGCTGATCGATCTCGGTCCCGGTGATGCCGAGGTCGGCGACCCGGAGGAGCTCCTCGATACGTCCGCGAGACTCCTCGTCCTGCAGGCGCTGAATGGTGAACGCCTCGCGGTCCTGCCGCGCGTCCTCGGGATCGATCCACCACAGATTCCGGTCGAACCAGCGGAAGATCGGCGTCAGCTGAGGGTGGTTGTCGGTGCCCGCGTGGGAGAGGAAGAGCGCGTTCGCCCGGGTGGTACGCGCCAGTCGCGCCCGGTCCTGGACCCGGCCGCCGGGGAAGTCGTACTCCTCGTCGCGGGAGGCATCCCGATCGAGCCAGACCTGTCGCCGCCCTCGTGGGTAAGTGTGCAGCCACTCGGCTTCCACCCGGGTTGCTCCAAGCTCGTAGCCGTAGGTCCAGCGAACACCATCCTCCCCGACGAAGTCGACCTCGTAGAAGGAGGTGTCCTGCGCGGATTTGTCGTCCAGCGCGAACGGCCGGCGGGGGATGCCTCGGTAGGAGGTCCACCCCGCGTAGGAGTTGAGTACCGCGCTGCGCATGTGTGCGAGAGCGGCAAGGACATTGGACTTGCCCGAAGCGTTGGCTCCGAAGATGCCGAGCAACGGATAGACCTCGTTGCTCTTGCCGCCCGCGAGCTGCACCGTACGGGCGGGACCCGGATCGTGCCCGGTGGGGACGGTGAAGGAGAGCTCCTGCTCGTCGCGCAGCGATCGTACGTTCGCCACACGGAATCTCAGCAGCACACCGACCTCCTCTCGTCGGGCACAGGGTAGTGCCGTGATCACCTGTGCGCCTACTGGACCGAGAGATCAGGGTGCCTGCTCCCGCACGGGCTCGGATGCGGGGGTTTGTGACCGCTTCGCCGGGACGACCCGCTCCTGCGCCGGGAGGCGGCGCATCAGCGCCCCGTGCCGGGCGGCGGTGACCGTGCCGACGGCCGCACAAAGCCACTCCGCGCCGAGCCGGTCGATGACGAATCCGGACATCAGCGGAGCGACCAGGGCCGCCACCGGCCAGGAGAGGGCGTACCCACCGTGGTAGCGGCCCTGCCCGTGCACCGGGGAGAGGCGGACGACGAGGCTGGTCTGCGTGGGGGCGTTGACCATCTCGCCCAGGGTCCAGAGCAGACCGTGAGGGCGAAGGCGAAGACGTCGACCGAGTCGGCGAAGGCGGTGTGACCCCCACATATGTAAGTGACTCAGGCTGTGTGCACAACTTACAAGTGCGAGGCTTGTGCGGCTACTGAACTAACAGAAGCCGTCAGCCGTCGTATGGCTGAGGGGGGCGGAAGTCCGCCTGATGGGCGGGCGCGCAATCGATCAAAAGGTTCGATTACGCTCAGGGCCATGGCCGACGCACCGTACAAGCTGATCCTCCTCCGCCACGGCGAGAGTGAATGGAACGCGAAGAACCTGTTCACCGGCTGGGTGGACGTCAACCTCAACGAGAAGGGCGAGAAGGAGGCAGTCCGCGGCGGTGAGCTGCTGAAGGACGCCGGCCTGCTGCCCGACGTGGTCCACACGTCCCTCCAGAAGCGCGCGATCCGCACCGCGCAGCTCGCGCTGGAGGCCGCCGACCGTCACTGGATCCCGGTCCACCGTACCTGGCGTCTGAACGAGCGCCACTACGGCGCCCTCCAGGGCAAGGACAAGGCGCAGACGCTCGCCGAGTTCGGCGAGGAGCAGTTCATGCTGTGGCGCCGGTCCTACGACACCCCGCCGCCGCCGCTCGAGGACGGCACGGAGTTCTCGCAGTCGGACGACCCGCGCTACGCGTCGATCCCCCCGGAGCTGCGCCCGAGGACGGAGTGCCTGAAGGACGTCGTGGTCCGCATGCTCCCCTACTGGTACGACGGCATCGTCCCGGACCTCCTGGCCGGCCGCACGGTCCTGGTCGCGGCCCACGGGAACAGCCTGCGCGCCCTGGTCAAGCACCTGGACGGCATCTCGGACGCCGACATCGCGGGTCTGAACATCCCGACGGGCATCCCGCTCGCCTACGAACTGGACGCCGACTTCAAGCCGATCAACCCCGGCGGCGCGTACCTCGACCCGGAGGCGGCCGCGGCGGCGATCGAGGCGGTCAAGAACCAGGGCAAGAAGAAGTAGGTTTTGTGATCATGCCCCCTGCCTGCGGGTTCTCCGCCGGTGGGGGGCTTGTTGCTGTGCTGGGGCGTCTCTGGGCCGTCAGGTGCGCCGGCGTCGGCGGCGGACGCGGACGTCGAGCAGGCGTGATCCACTGCCGATAGGCTGCCGAGGGCAGCGATCAGTCGTTGACCCGCATGTGAGCGGAAGGCACAGGGGTATGGGTGTTGCACTGTTCACGCTCGGCGGCACGATATCGATGGCAGGCCACGCCCAGGGCGTCGAAAGCGGACCGGTGGTCACCCGGTTGAACGGAGCCGACCTCGCTGCGGCCGTGCCCGGGCTCGACCAACTCGGAACGTCCCTGGACATCCACGACATCGACGCCGTCCCAGGCGCCGATCTGACCTTCGCACGTGTCCTGACCCTGGTGGAATCCGCGTCACAGGCGGTGCAGGCCGGGGCCTGCGGGGTGGTGGTCACCCAGGGGACCGACACCCTGGAAGAGACGGCCTTCCTCATCGACCTGGTCTGGCCGCACGCCGAGCCGTTCGTGTTGACCGGAGCCATGCGCAACCCGACACTCGCGGGACACGACGGCCCCGCGAACCTGCTCGCCGCCGCCCGCACCGCCGCCTCTCCCGCCGGCCACGGCTTGGGAGCACTGGTCGTCTTCAACGACGAGATCCACGCGGCCCGCTGGGTGCGCAAAACCCACAGCACAAGCACCGCCACATTCGCCTCGCCCGATACCGGCCCGATCGGCCACGTCATCGAGGGCCATGCCCGAGTACTCATGGCCCCCGCACGCCGCCGCGCGCCGTACCCGCGGCCTGAAGCGCTGGACAAGACTCGAGTCGCGCTGCATACCGTCACCCTCGACGAGGACGCGGACATCCTCGCTGCCATCGCCGAGGTCAGCCAGGGACTGGTCATCGCCGGCTTCGGCGTCGGTCACGTCCCGAGCGAACTCGCCGATCTTCTGGGAACTCTGGCCGAACGCATGCCCGTCGTGCTCACCTCCCGCACCGGCAGCGGATCCGTTCTTCGGCACACCTATGGCGCCGTCGGCTCAGAGACCGACCTGCAACGCCGCGGCCTCATCAACGGCGGCCTTCTCGACCCTTACAAGGCCCGGATCCTCCTTCGGCTCATGCTGGCCGGCGGTGCCGATCGCGAGGCCGTCACCGCAGCCTTCGCCGAGCACGGCTGACTCAGGGGGAGTAACGAGGAACCCCCCGAACTGGGGCAAAGTGCCACATGAAGCTAGCGTGGAGGAGGGATGTCGAGCGGATGATCGGCACCGGCCGATGAAACGGAATGAGACATGACCATGAGACCCCAAGGGCCCCGCGCCGCAGCCGAACGCGCCGTCTCGGGCAATTCGAGAACCGTCCAAGTGGGCGACCTGCGGCTGGAACTGCCGCCCAGGGACCAGATGGCCTATCTCGCGGGCCTCGGGCTCCTCACGGTCCTCAGCCTCATCGAATGGCCGGTCGCGCTCGCCATGGCTGTCGGGCGCGAGCTGGCCCGCAGCCATCACACCCAAGCGCTGCGCGAGTTCGGGGAAGCCCTGGAAGAAGCCTGACACGCGCCTCCTCGATGACCGAGAAGCCCCCTCCCCGCGGATCCGCGCAAGGAGGGGACTTTCAGGCTTTTTCAGCGGGATTGGGGTGATGGGCTCGGTCTGTTCATGGGCTCCCCACGGGGTGGTAGCGCAGCGGCTCGCTTGCGTGGTACCGCTCGCCCCACGCGGTCGCCTGCCCACCGTAGAAAGACGGTCGGGAGGAAGACGGAGTCCGCCGCGATCATGAACAGCGCGAAGAAGGGCAGACCGAGCAGAACCCCGATGCCCGCATGCAGGGACATCATGATCGCGACCATCACGGTCCTCACCCGGCTGTGGAAGATCGTGAAGGCGAAGGCGACTTCGACGATCACCGTGCCGTAGGTCAGGATCAGGATCAGCAGGCTGCTGCTCGCTACCGCGTTGGACAACGCGGGCCACGGGGTGAAGGCGGCCATGTGCAACGGGTAGTAGAGCGCCGTGCCGTCCTGCCACACGGAGCCCTGGACCTTGTACCAGCCGGCGGTCGCGTAGATCAGGCACACCTCGACCACGATCACGAACATCGCACCCGCGTGCACCACGTTGCCGACCATCTCCATGACGGTGCGGGGCTCCCCGGGAGCGTAGCGCTGCACCAGCCACCACGCCGCCTGCCCGAAGAGGACGCCCCAGAACAGCAACGCCCAGCCCGGGCTCAGCTTGCCCATCGCGGTGACCAGGGCGAGCACCGTGGCGAAGAACGCCCACATGACGATTCCGGTCATGTCCCGGTCGCCGTCGCGGGCGTTCGCCGAACGCCGCGCGTCCAACGACCAGAGCCGGCCGCAGCGCGTGAACGCCAGATAGATCGCCATGACGTGTATGACGTTGTCGCCGCCGTCCGCGACCAAGGGGTTACGGTTCCCGATGGCCAGCACCCCGATCATGAAGAGCAGCGAGGCCGTACGGGTCCGCCAGCCGAGGAGCAGCATCACCGACGCGGCGATCGCCGCAAAGTACACGATCTCGAACCACAGCTGACTGTCACTCCACATGAGTACCGTGAAGGCGTGGTTCGAGGTGACCCATTCACGGCCCATGGTCCAGCTCCACGGACTGTTCGGCCCGTAGAGCTCGTTGCGGTGCACCCACTCGAACAGCAGAAAGACGAGCCAGCTGAGTGAGAAGCCGATCCGGATGACGGCGGCCTGGTACGGCGCGATGGCACCGCTCGTGATGCGCCTGAGGCCCCGCCCGGTCGCGGCGACCAGGCGTCGCCCCCACCCCGCGAAACGGGACCGCCCGGCTTC
>CBFHCJ010000275.1:0-8444 GCA_965654005.1 uncultured Streptomyces sp.
TCACCCCTGATTGACATGCGGACGGCGGGCCCGGAAGGTTCCGGGCCCGCCGTGGACGGGAAACGCGCGGGAGCGGTCAGTTCGTGGTCAGCACGATCTTGCCGAACTGGTCGCCCGATGCGAGCCGTTCGAAGCCCTCGCGGGCACGGTCGAGCGGGAGCACCTCGTCGATGACGGGACGCACGCCGGTGGCGGCGCAGAAAGAGAGCAGGTCCTCCAGTTCGTCCTTGGAGCCCATGGTGGAGCCGACCACCTTCAGCTCCAGGAAGAAGATGCGGGTGAGTTCGGCGTGGGAGGGGCGGTCCCCGCTGGTGGCACCCGAGATGACGAGCGTGCCGCCGGGCCGCAGGGACTTGACGGAGTGGGACCAGGTGGCGGCGCCCACGGTCTCGATGACGGCGTCCACCCGCTGCGACAGCCGCGCCCCGGACTCCAGGGCCTCCACGGCGCCCAGTTCCAGCGCGCGCTTGCGCTTGGCCTCGTCACGGCTGGTGGCGAAGATACGCAGACCGGCCGCCTTGCCGAGCACGATCGCTGCCGTCGCGACACCGCCGCCCGCGCCCTGGACGAGAACGGAGTCACCGGGGCGTACACCGGCGTTGGTGAAGAGCATGCGGTACGCCGTCAGCCAGGCGGTGGGGAGGCAGGCGGCCTCCTCGAAGGAGAGCTCCTTGGGCTTGGGGAGGAGGTTCCACGTGGGTACGGTGACCTGTTCGGCGAAGGTGCCCTGGTAGCGCTCGGTGAGGATGGAGCGGGGCTCGTCGGGGCCGACCCCGTGGCCGGTCTGGCCGATGACCGAGTGGAGGACGACCTCGTTGCCGTCCTCGTCGACGCCGGCCGCGTCGCAGCCGAGGATCATCGGGAGCTTGTCCTCGGAGAGACCGACGCCCCTGAGGGACCAGAGGTCGTGGTGGTTGAGGGAGGCGGCCCTGACCTTCACTGTCGTCCAGCCGGGCCTGCGCTCGGGTGCCGGGCGCTCTCCCAACTCAAGGCCGGTGAGGGGGTGGTCGCGGTCGATGCGGGCGGCGTAGGCAGCGAACATGACCTTGACGATAGGCTCCGCAGGGGTTGGACGGAACCAAGGCCCGCTGTGACACACGTCCCGCTCGAACAATGCCCGAAAGCGGGGGGCTGAGCAGGGGTGGGCCGCGCTTCCCGGCGCCTGCGGGGTGCCTCCCCCAAGCTCTCGGCCTCGCTCGAGCAGGGGGTACCCCCATCGCCCCAGCGGCACGCACGCCCGCAGCCACGTACGCCGCGCGCGAACCCGCACCCGCCGACGGCGGGCAGCCCCACAAGAAGAGAACCGGCACCCGGAAGACCACTCGCACGCGTGGGCGGGCGGGTGAAACGAATCCCGCCCGCCCAGCCGGCGTCAGCGCCGCGCAACTCCCTCGGCCCGCGCCGCCGCCGCGACAGCGGCAGTCACCGCCGGTGCCACTCGCTCGTCGAACGGCGACGGAATCACGTAGTCGGCCGCCAGGTCGTCTCCGACGACGGCCGCCAGCGCCTCGGCCGCCGCGATCTTCATCCCCTCGGTGACGCGGGACGCCCGCACCTGGAGGGCCCCTGCGAAGATGCCGGGGAACGCCAGGACGTTGTTGATCTGGTTCGGGAAGTCGGACCGCCCGGTCGCCACCACGGACGCGTACTTGTGCGCGATGTCCGGGTGCACCTCGGGGTTCGGGTTGGCCATCGCGAAGACGAAGGCACCCTTCGCCATCGACGCCACGGCCTCCTCGGACACCGTACCGCCGGAGACGCCGATGAAAACGTCGGCGCCCTCCAGGGCGTGCTCCAGGGACCCGGTGAGCCCCGCCTTGTTCGTGAAGCCCGCGAGCTCCCGCTTGACCGGCGTCAGATCGTCCCGGTCCGGCGAGACGACACCCTTGCGGTCGGCGACAGCCACATCGCCGACCCCCGCCTCGACCAGCATCTTCGCGATGGCGACACCCGCCGCGCCCGCGCCCGAGATGACCGCCCGCAGATCCCCGAGCCCCCGCCCGGTCAACCGCGCCGCGTTTCGCAGGGCCGCCAGCGCCACCACGGCCGTACCGTGCTGGTCGTCGTGGAAGACCGGGATGTCCAGCCGCTCCTGGAGCCGGCGCTCGATCTCGAAGCACCGCGGCGCCGAGATGTCCTCCAGGTTCACGCCGCCGAAGGAGGGCGCGAGCCGGACCACGGTCTCGACGATCTCGTCGACGTCCGTGCAGTCCAGCGCGATCGGGACCGCGTCCAGCCCGGCGAACTGCTTGAACAGGATCGCCTTGCCCTCCATCACCGGGAGGGATGCCTCGGGACCGATGTCCCCGAGTCCGAGCACTGCTGTGCCGTCCGTCACCACGGCGACGACCGACGACTTCCATGTGTAGTCGTGGACCAGCTCCGGCTGCTCCGCGATGGCCGTGCACACCCGGGCGACGCCGGGCGTGTATGCCAGGGACAGGTCGTCCTTGTCGCGGACCGGCACGGTGGCCTGCACGGCCATCTTGCCTCCGCGGTGCAGCGCGAACACCGGGTCGAAGGAATCGTGGGGCTCGACGCCACCGTCCTGATCCGTATTGCTGTCGCTGCGAGGATTGACGATCTCCGCTGCCACTGTGTCATACCCCTTAGGTATTCATGATTTGAGGGTGACCACTCCTGGTTGAGGGGTGGGCGGGCACCGCGCATGGCCCAGATGACTGATGCGTACGGGGGCATACGCGACGGGCGCGCCGCACACGCGCCCTGAGCCCCGGATGAGGGGTGTAATGAACCTTCTTACCGGACGGATGGTGTCCGGGACGAGTCCATAAAGCGAAGGTCACACGCCGGTGAGACGACTGATGGTCGAAAATGTGGACAAGTCCCCGGCCGGCCCTTACACGTTCACCCATACGAACGTGAGATCGACCACATTCTGAGATGTGTCGAAGATCTTCCGGTCGGAAGGAACGTTCACCGCACAAGGTCCGGCCCTGATCGCCGATCGATGGCAGTGCAGGGGTGACCCGTTACCCGATTTTGACATAGCGGCACCAGAATGCCTGAGTCCGAATGGCAAGATGCTCTGAATCACACAGGGCCGCAACACTCAAAGGTGTGTGTTCTCGTCGGCCCGTCGACAGTACAGCCCGTCCCGCCGGAGGAAACCCACCATGACCGCAAGCTCCACCCGTCGTACGACCGCCACGCGCTCGCGGATAGCAGCGGTCGGCGCCATCGCGGTCGCGGGCACCCTGGTGCTCACGGGCTGTGGTGACCACACGGACAAGAACAGCTCGAGCTCCTCCTCGGCCTCGTCCTCGGCTCCGCTCGCCGGCAAGCTCCCCCAGGACATCAGGTCCGCGGGCGTCATCAAGGTGGGCTCCGACATCTCTTACGCGCCGGTCGAGTATGTGCAGGACGGCAACACCGTCGGCATCGACCCGGACCTCGCGGACGCCCTCGGCAAGCAGCTGGGTGTGAAGTTCGAGTTCCAGAACGGCAAGTTCGAACAGCTCATCGTGGGTCTGCAGGCCAAGCGGTTCAACGTGGTCATGTCCGCGCTGAGCGACACCAAGGACCGCCAGAACGGCATCGACTCCAGCAACGGCAAGAAGGTCGGCGACGGCGTCGACTTCGTCGACTACTTCACCGCGGGCACCTCGATCCTCGTCCAGAAGGGCAACCCCAAGGGCGTCAAGTCGCTGGACGACCTGTGCGGCAAGGTCGTGGCCCTGCAGAAGGCAACCACGTCCGAGGACGTAGCCAAGACGCAGAGCAAGAAGTGCACGAAGGACGGCAAGAAGGCCATCACGCTGCAGACCTTCGACACCGACCCCGAGGCGCTGCTCCGCCTGAAGCAGGGCGCGTCCGTCGCCGACCTGAACGACTTCCCGGTCGCGGCCTACAACGCGAAGACCTCGGGCGGCGGCAAGGACTTCGAGGTCGTCGGCGACCAGATCGAGGCCGGCCCGTACGGCATCGCGGTCAGCAAGGGGAACACCCAGCTGCGCGACGCCCTCCAGGCGGCCATGAGCGCGATCATCAAGGACGGCGAGTACCAGAAGATCCTGCAGAAGTGGAACGTCACGGATGGTGCCGTGACCGAGGCGAAGATCAACGGCGGCTCCTGAGCCTCGGGCAACGCTGAAGGGCAGTGATCGTGACTGACACGGTCGACAAGGTTCCGGCGCCGACGGTGCCGCCGGAGCAGATCAAGGCCATTCCGGTGCGGCACTACGGCCGCTGGGTGGCCGGCGCGCTGGTCATGGCGATCCTGGTACTGATCGGGATCGCCTTCTCCCACGCGAAGATCAACTACAGCATCATCCCGGGCTACCTCACGGACGGGACCATCCTGTCCGGCGCCTGGCACACGCTCTACATCTCGGTGCTCGCCATGGTGCTCGGCCTCGTCCTGGGCGTCGTGCTCGCGGTGATGCGGATGTCGTCGAACCCGGTCACCAGCACCGTGGCCTGGTTCTACGTCTGGTTCTTCCGCGGCACGCCGGTCCTGGTCCAACTGCTGCTCTGGTACAACATCTCGCTCGTGTTCCCCATCCTCAACCTGGGGTTCTACAAGAACGAGAAGAACCAGGTGATGACACCGTTCCTGACGGCTCTGCTGGGACTCGGTCTGAACGAGGCCGCGTACATGTCGGAGATCGTCCGGGCCGGCATCCAGTCGGTGGACGAGGGGCAGACGGAGGCGTCGCACGCGCTGGGCATGACCCAGGGCCGGACGCTGCGGCGTGTGATCCTCCCGCAGGCGATGCGAGTGATCGTGCCGCCGACCGGCAACGAGTTCGTCAACATGCTCAAGACCTCGTCGCTGGCCTACGCGGTGCAGTTCAACGAGCTCATCAAGCGGGCCACGGACATCTCCAGCACCTCGCTCGCGGTCGTCGAAATGTATTTCGTGGCGTCGATCTGGTACTTGATCCTGACCACGGTCTTCAGCGTCGTCCAGTACTACGTCGAACGCCGTTACGCCCGCGGTTCGACGCGCAACCTGCCGCCGACCCCGCTGCAGCGGCTGAAGAGGAACCTCCGTCTGTTCGGTTCGTTCCGCCGCCCGGAGGTGGCCTGATGACCAGTCTCGGCGAGGACATCGGCATGGGCACCGGCGCCCCCATGGTCCGGGCCGAGGGCGTGCACAAGTCCTTCGGTCTCGCGCACATCCTCAAGGGCATCGACCTGGAGGTGAATCCGCGTGAGGTGTTCTGCCTGATCGGTCCGTCCGGCTCGGGCAAATCCACCTTCCTGCGGTGCATCAACCACCTGGAGAAGATCAGCGCCGGCCGGCTGTACGTGGACGGTGAGCTGGTCGGCTACCGGCAGAAGGGCGACAAGCTCTACGAGCTGAAGGAGAAGGAGGTCGCGGCGCAGCGGCGGGACATCGGCATGGTGTTCCAGCGCTTCAACCTCTTCCCGCACATGACGGCACTGGAGAACGTCATGGAAGCGCCGGTCCAGGTCAAGCGCGAGTCGAAGGCCATCGCCCGGGAGCGCGCGGAGCGGCTGCTGGACCGGGTGGGCCTGGGCGACCGGAAGGGCCACTACCCCGCCCGGCTCTCGGGCGGCCAGCAGCAGCGTGTCGCCATCGCCCGTGCGCTGGCGATGGAGCCCAAGCTGATGCTTTTCGACGAGCCGACGTCGGCCCTCGACCCGGAGCTCGTCGGCGAGGTCCTCGACGTCATGCGGGACCTGGCGGAGGACGGCATGACGATGATCGTCGTCACGCACGAGATGGGCTTCGCCCGCGAGGTCGGCGACTCGCTGGTGTTCATGGACGACGGCGTGGTGGTCGAGGCCGGCCATCCCCGAGAGGTCCTGACGAACCCACAGCACGAACGTACCAAGTCGTTCCTGTCGAAGGTGCTGTAGTCACCGGGGCGGGCAGCTGCAGGCATGAGCAGGGGGCGGTACGGAATCCTCGTACCGCCCCGTCGTCGTTGCTGCGGCCAAGGGAGCGGGGTCGGATCGCCGACCACTGCTGCCGGTCCCGGCTCTCCTGCCAGGCCTGCCGGTCGGTGCCCGCCGTGGAACCGGTCGTTGTGCTCGCGGAAGCCCCTTCTCCACTCCACCGCGTAATACCCTGGAAGTACGATCATCTGTTACGTGAATACGTGACCGCATTCACGGTGATAGAGCGCCCCCGTAAGGACTACAAGTGGAACTGGCCTATTACTCGGATTACGCCGTACGTCTCGTGAACAGCGAGGAACCGGCCCGGGGCAAGGACTCGCTCACCTCGGTGGAGGCCGTCCGCGACCTCTTCGGTGTGCACCAGTCGGCCGCCCGCCGCGCCACCGACTCCGACGTGACCCGGTTCCGCTCGGTCCGGGCCCGGCTGCGCGCGGTCTTCGAGGCGGCCGACAAGGGCGACGAGACGCTCGCGGTGGACCTGCTGAACTCCCTGCTCCTGGAATTCCCGGTGAACCCGCAGATCTCCGGGCACGACTTCCGGGACGACGACAGTCGCCCCCTGTGGCACATGCACCTCGCCGACCACCCGTCGAACGCGACCGCGGGATACGCGGCCATCGCCGCCATGGGCCTGGCCTTCCACCTCACGGAATACGGCGTGGACCGCCTGGGCCTGTGTGAGGCCGCGCCCTGCCGCAACGCGTACCTCGACACCTCGACGAACCGCTCCAGGCGGTACTGCTCGGACCGCTGCGCCACGCGCGCGAACGTGGCCGCCTACCGTGCCCGCAAACGCCTGGAGACGGACCGGTCGGAAAGCACGGGCCGGGCGGCCGAGAGCGCCCAGCGCACCAGCGTGAGCGGCGAGCGCTGACCCTCCTTCGTCGGCCGGTAACGGAACCACACCTTTCCGAGGACGAGCTCCTCGGGAACGGTGCCGTAGTCGGTGCTGTCCCCGCCCGCGTACGGATTGTCGCCGAGCACCCACCAGCCACCCTCGCGCAGCTCCACGGCGCGCTTGACGACCAGCAGGTCCTGCTGGAAGGGGTGGCGAAGGACGATGACGTCGCCCGCCCGCACGCGCGCCCCGTACTGCACGAGGAGCCGGTCCCCGTGGTGCAGCGTGGGCACCATGGACGGCCCCGTCACCTCGGCCACCCCCAACGGCAGCAGGGCCCTCGTACGCTCGATCTCCTGTGACAGCTCCGGCATCCGGCACCTCCCCGGTCCGATCCTCCACCAGTCCCAGTCTGACCCCGGACTTTTGACCTAAGCCCATGGGGGCACTCGCGAAAACCCGCCCCCTACGGAGTAATGTCCCACCTGAGAAGACGATCAATTGAGGAAGGACAGCTCTATGCTCTCCCGCCTGTTTGCTCCCAAGGTCAAGGTCAGCGCCCACTGCGACCTGCCCTGTGGCGTTTATGACCCTGCCCAGGCCCGCATCGAGGCGGAGTCGGTGAAGGCCGTGCAGGAGAAGATGGCCGCCAACGACGACCCGCACTTCCAGGCTCGCGCCACCGTCATCAAGGAGCAGCGCGCCGAGCTCGCCAAGCACCACGTCTCGGTGCTGTGGAGCGACTACTTCAAGGCCCCGCACTTCGAGAAGTACCCGGAGCTGCACCAGCTGGTCAACGACGCCCTGAAGGCCCTCTCGGCCGCCAAGGCGTCGACGGACCCGGCGACGGGCCAGAAGGCGCTGGACTACATCGCCCAGATCGACAAGATCTTCTGGGAGACCAAGAAGGCCTGATCTTTAATCATGCCCTCTGACCTGCGATTACGTTTGTTGCAGTGTCTCCTGCCCGCACCCGGTCCGTAGACCGCCGAGCATGGCGGCCATGACGGATCGGGTGCGGTCTTTTGCGCCCGGCCGCAGGTAGGCGTAGTAGCTCCGCAGCGCGTCCACCGCCCTTGCCCGCACCGCCGGCCACACCCCCGGCAGGCTCCTGGCGGAGTCCGCGGACGCCGCCCTCGCAGTTGCTCCTGACCAGCCGGTTTCATGCCATCGCCACCCCGCCCGCCCCCGTGAAACCGCCGTGAAACCGCGCCGAGGGCACCGTCTACGCGCTCCTCGGCCCCGACGGCGCCGGAAAGACCACCACCATGCAGATCCTCTCCACGCTCACCGCCGCCGACGGCGGGGACAAACGGGTCGGCGGGCACGACCCCGTCCACGACCCGCGCGCCGTCCGAGCGCAGATCGGGGTGACCGGACAGTTCGCCGCCGTCGACGACAGGCTCACCGGCGAGGAGACCCTGATCCTCATGGCCGACCTGCACCACCTCGGCAAGTGGGAAGGGCGTCGCGGCAGTGCCGAACTCCTCGAACGGTTCGGGCTCACGGACGCGGCGAAGAAGCTTCCCACCGCCTACTCCGGCGGCATGCGGCGGCGTCTCGACCTGGCCATGACCCTGGTCGGCGAACCCCGCATCATCTTCCTCGACGAGCCGACCACCGGCCTCGACCCGCGCAGCCGCCACGCCTATACCGGTGCGCAGGTCCGGGTGCACGGCGTCGCCGGCCCCGAGGGCGGCGGCGACCTCGGCGG
>CBFHCJ010000276.1:0-8421 GCA_965654005.1 uncultured Streptomyces sp.
GATGCAGACCGAACCGACCCGCGTCCGCCGAACCCCCCTCCTCCAACTCCACCTCGGCGAACACCTCGCCACCACGCCGCCATGCCCTCCGCAACCCCCGGAACACCGGACCGTACGACAACCCAGCAACCTCAAAACCCTCATACACCCCGTCAACCGGCACCGCCACCCGCACCCACCGGCGGCCACACCACCAAATCGACAGCAGGCTCCTCCACACCACCCACCGCCAGCACACCAGTCGCATGCCGCACCCACGGCTCACCCTCCGCCGAACAGGAGTAAACCCTCAGCGGCCGACGCCCCGAGCCGTCCGGCCCGCTGACCGCGAAACACAGTTGAACGGCGCCGGTATCCGGTATGACCAGCGCGGACTCAAGCGTCAGCTCCTCCAGCACGCCACAACCGACCTGGTCACCGGCCGCCATCGCCATGTCCACGAAGGCTGTCCCCGGCAGCAGCACCACACCGTCCACAGCGTGATCCGCCAGCCACGGCTGCGCCTCCACCGAGAGCCGGCCGGTGAAGAGGCAGCCCTCCTCGTCGGGCAGCGCCACCTCCGCCACGAGCAGCGGGTGATCGACCGCGCCGAGGCCGGCGGCCGTCACATCGCCTGGGTAGCCGGCGCCGCCGTCCAGCCAGTAGCGCTCCCGCTGGAAGGCGTACGTCGGCAGGTCCACGCGCCGCGCGCCGGTTTCCACCAGGAAAGCCGACCAGTCGAGTCGGACCCCGCAAACATGCAGTCGGGCGAGGGCGGAGGTGAACGTCTCCGCCTCGGGCCGGTCCCCGCGCAGCACGGGCGCGAAGACAGCGTCCTCGGACACGCACTCCTGGCCGAGCGCGCACAGCGTCCCGTCCGGTCCCAACTCCAGGAAGGTACGGACGCCTTCACGCTCCAGCGTCCGGACGGCGTCACTGAATCGCACCGTGTCCCGCACATGCCGCACCCAATACTCCGGTGAACACACATCCGCGTCGCTGCCAAGCGTCGAAACGATAGGAACACAAGGGGAGTTAAAAGTCACCCCCTCGGCCACACCTCGGAACTCCTCCAACATGACGTCCATCAAGGGCGAGTGGAACGCATGACTGACCGTCAGCCGCTTCGTCCTGCGGCCCGCCAGCTTCGCGACGACACCATCAACGGCCTCCGCGACACCCGATATCACCACCGAGGACGGCCCGTTGACAGCAGCGATACCCACCCCGGCCGTCAGCAGGGCCAGTACCTCAGCCTCGGACGCCTCCACCGCCACCATGGCACCACCCCCCGGCAGCGCCTGCATCAACCGACCACGAGCAGCCACCAACACAGCGGCATCCGCCAACGACAGCACACCCGCCACATGCGCAGCCGCCAGCTCACCAACCGAATGCCCCATCAGGAAGTCCGGCCGCACACCCCACGACTCCACCAACCGGAACAACGCCACCTCGAGAGCGAACAACGCCGGCTGAGCCAACGCCGTCTCGTCAATGAGCCCGCCCCCGAAAACCACCTCCTTCAACGACAGCCCAAGAAGCAGGTCCAACTCCGCACACACCGCGTCAAACGCTGCCGCGAACACCGCAAACGCGTCATACAACTCCGCGCCCATCCCCACCCGCTGACTGCCCTGACCGGTGAACAAAAACCCCACCCGACCCGCCGCTTTGGCCGTACCGCGGACCAGCCCTGCGGCAGGCTCGCCGGCTGCCAGTGCGGCCACCCCGGCCAGCGCCTCCTCCCGGTCGCGGACGATCAGGGCGGCCCGCTGCTTGAACGCCGCGCGTCCGGTGGCCAGAGAGAACCCGAGGTCCACCACGTCCAGTTCGGGACGCGCGGCGATGAACTCCCGCAGCCGCGCGGCCTGGGCCCTCAGCGACACCTCGTCGCGTCCGGAGACGATCAGTGGCAACGGCCTCAATGGCGACGGCTGCCGCGGGGAGGCTCCGACCGGCTCTGGGGCCTGCTCGATGATGGTGTGCGCATTGGTTCCGCTGACGCCGAACGCGGATACCGCGGCCCGGCGCGGACGGCCCGTCTCCGGCCACGGCCGGGCCTCGGTCAGCAGTTGGACAGTGCCCGCCGACCAGTCCACCTGCGGCGTCGGCTCGTCCACATGCAGCGTCTTCGGCAGCACGCCGTGGCGTATCGCCATCACCATCTTGATGATCCCGCCGACGCCCGCCGCCGCCTGGGTGTGGCCGATGTTCGACTTGAGTGAGCCCAGCCAGAGCGGCCGGTCTTCCGGGCGGTCCTGGCCATAGGCGGCGGTGATCGCCTGGGCCTCGATCGGGTCGCCCAGTTTGGTGCCGGTGCCGTGCGCCTCCACCACGTCGATCTGGCCGGCCGTCAGCCGGGCCGACGCGAGTGCTTGCCGGATGACCCGCTGCTGCGAAGGTCCGTTCGGCGCCGTCAGACCACTGCTGGCGCCGTCCTGGTTCACCGCTGATCCCCGCACCACCGCCAGGACCGGGTGGCCGAGCCGCTGGGCGTCGGAGAGTCGCTCGACAAGCAGCATGCCGACGCCCTCGCCCCAGCTGGTGCCGTCGGCGGCGGCGGCGAAGGACTTGCAGCGACCGTCGGCGGCGAGGCCGCCCTGCCGGTCGAAGTCGATGAACGCGCCCGGGGTGGACATCACAGCGACGCCGCCGGCCAGCGCCATCACACACTCGCCGTCGTGCAGCGCCTGGATCGCCCAGTGCAGCGCCACCAGTGAGGACGAGCAGGCCGTGTCGACCGTCACCGCCGGTCCTTCCAGGCCCAGCACGTAGGCGACCCGACCCGACGCGACGCTGCCCGAGTTTCCGTTGCCGAGGTAGGCGGCGACTCCCTCGGGGACGTCGAAAGCCCACGAGGCGTAGTCGTGGTACATCACTCCGGCGAACACGCCGACGGCGCTGCCGCGCACCGAGTGCGGATCGATACCGGCCCGCTCGAACGCCTCCCACGACGTCTCCAGCAGGAGGCGCTGCTGCGGGTCCATCGCCAGCGCCTCGCGCGGCGAGATGTTGAAGAAATCGGGGTCGAACTGGGCGGCGTCGTACAGAAAGCCGCCCTGGCGCTTGTGAGCAGCGCCGGGCCGCGGAGCGTCCTCCGTGTCCTGTCCGCTGCCCGCTTCGAGGGAGGCCAGGTCCCAGCCGCGGTCGGTGGGGAAGTCCGAGATGCCGTCGGTTCCGGTGCGGACGAGTCGCCAGAGCTCCTCCGGTGAGCGCACACCGCCAGGATATCGGCAGGCCATCCCGATAATGGCGATCGAGTCCGACTCCCGCTCCTCAAGTTCGCGCAGCCGCCGGCGGGTCTCACGCAGATCCGTCGTCGCCCTCTTGAGATAGTCGAGGAGTTTCTCTTCGTTCTCCATGCGCTTTTGTCACACCCTTGAAGCGAACATCAGAGATGAATAGCATCCGGGTGGGATGGTAACGGCTCCGGTTCATAGAACCACCCCTACTCGCCCCCTAAAGCCCTTGTCTAGGGGGATCGGAGGGCGGCCTTGCGGTGCAAGGCGACAGCCATGGCATAGGATTCCGGGAAACGGATTTGCATCCAATTCGCGCAGGATTCACAGGAATCTATGAATGCAGCCAACGCACCTGAGGGTGCGGACTCCGCCGCCGTTGTCGTCCATCGACTGGTCAAAAGATACCGCAATCGCGATTCCCTGGCGGTTGACGACATCAGTTTCAAAGTCAACCCCGGTGAGGTGTTCGGCCTGCTGGGGCCGAACGGGGCCGGCAAATCCACCACCGTAGGGATGATGACGACCCGGGTGGCGCCTTCCTCTGGCTGGGTCCAGATCCTTGGGATCGACGTGGCGGCCGAGCCGGCTGCGGCGCATCGGGCGCTGGCGGTGGTCCCGCAGGTCAACAACCTCGACCGTTCACTGACGGTCGTGCAGAACCTGGCCTTCCATGCCGGCTACTTCGGTATGCGCAAGGGGGAACGCCTGCGGCTGGCCTACCGGTACCTGGAGTGGGTGGGCCTCGGCGACCACAGCGAGGCCCGGGTGGACGAGCTCTCCGGCGGCCAGGCCCAGCGGGTGATGGTCGCCCGCGCGCTGATCCACCAGCCGCAGGTGCTGTTCATGGACGAGCCGGCCACCGGCCTCGACCCGCAGTCCCGGCTCTTCATCCACGACCGGGTTGCCGAACTCAGCGCCACCGGGGTCACCGTGGTGATCACCACTCACGACATGGAAGAGGCGGCGAAGCTGTGCAGCCGGGTCGGCATCATCGATCACGGCAAACTGCTGGCGCTGGACACGCCGCAGCGGCTGACCGAGACCCTCGGTGGCGACGGTGTCCTGACGGTGTCGATGCGCCCCGGCTCGGGTGGGGCCCACACCCAGGAGGGCCTCGACGACCTGGTCCGGGCGCTGGAGAAGGCCCCGCAGGTCGACCGCTGCGAGATCATCGGCGCCGCCGACTCGAAGGAGTCGCCCACTGGTCCGTTCTCCGAGCTCGGACGGCTGCGCATCCACATCAGTTGCCCCTCCGCGGCAGCGCTGCCGGCCGTGCTGAGCACCTGCACCCAGATGGGCTTCGACATCGAGGACGTGTCCGTGGGCAGGCCGACCCTGGAGGACGTCTTCATCGAACTGACCGGGAGAGAACTCCGTTGAGTACAACCACCGAACTCGTGCCGCCCGCAGAGAACAACGCCCCCGGCCCCAAAGGGCTTCGCGGTGGAAAGGGCACGGCGAGGACGTTCTTCTTCATCCTCTGGCGGGACATCTACGTGACGGGCCATGAACTCATACCGTTCCTGGCCCAGGTCGTGATCGAGCCGTTCTTCATGCTGTGGGTCTTCGGCAAGGTCCTCGGGAGGATCGGCTATCTGGGCCACGGCTTCGAGGAGGTACTGCTACCCGGCGTGGTGGCGCTCACCTGCTTCCTGGTCGCGTTGCAGAACACGGCCTTCCCGCTGATCATCGACTTCTCGTACACCAAGGAGATCGAAGACCGGCTACTCTCCCCGATCCCGCCCGGCCTGGTCGCGGTGGAGAAACTGATCTTCGGAGCCATCCGCGGCCTGATGGGTGCCTGCGTGATGATCCCGATCGGGTTCCTGCTGTTGAACGGCGTGCACTGGCCGCTGTCCAGTGTGCTGCCGATCGCGGCCGTGCTCACACTCGGAGCGCTGGCCGGCGCCGGGGTGGGCCTGTGCATCGGCACCGCGGTGGAGTCGCGCCACATCAGCATCGTGATCGCCGTGGTACTCACCCCGCTGATGTTCACCGGCTGCTCCCAGTTCCCCTGGAGGGCCCTGAACGGCATGCGGGTGTACCAGGTGATCTGCTCGTTCAACCCGCTGACCTACATCAGCGAGGGGATGAGGGCGATCGTCGTCCCCGCCGGCCAAATTCATTCCATCCCGCTCGTAATCGACCTCGGTCAGCTTGCCGGGGCGACCTTGATCTACGGGGTGCTCGGCATCCGCGGCTTCCGCAAGCGAGCGATGGCCTAGAGGCCCGTCTTCTCTGGAGAGACCAACCATGAGTCACGACCCCGAAACACTGGCCCCACCGCCCCCCGCGCCCGCACTCACCGTGACCCGCCCCAGGCCGCGGGACGGCGTCACGCTCGAACCGTTCCACTGGCGGCCGGTGATCGCCATCGCCTGCTCCCTGGCCCTGACCCTGCTGGCCACCAGCTCGATGTACGACTACTCCGGTGACCAGCTGTACTTCCTGTCGGCCGGCAAGCAGTTGGCCAGTGGCTACGTCGACCAGTCCTTCCTGGTGCCGGACCTGGCCCGCACCCTGGCCTGGCTCGTTCCCGGCAACCCGATGGTGCTGCGCGTTCCGGCCGCCGTCGTCTCCAGCGCCACCGTGGTGTTCTGCGCACTGCTCGCCCAGGAGATGGGCGGGCGGCGCCGCGCGCAAATGGTCAGCGCGGCTGCCGCGGCCCTGTCGCCCGTCATCGTGATCTTTTGCCATCTGATGATCACCCCGGTTCAGGACATCTTCCACTGGACCCTGATCAGCTGGATGCTGGCCCGTTGGATCCGGCTGCGCGCCGACCGGCTGCTGATCTGGGTCGGCCTGCTCTCGGCGCTCGCTCTGCAGAACAAGTTCCTGGTCGGTGTCTATCTGCTGTCGCTGGTCGTCGCGATCGCCGTAACCGGTCCCCGTCAACTGCTGCGCCGCCCCGCACTCTGGGTGGCCGGAGCCATCGCCCTGGGGTCGGCCACGCCGTATCTGCTGAGTTATGTTCGGCACGGCGGAGCACACAGCCCGGCGGTGAGCGTCGTCGGCAGCGAGGACAACCTCTTCAGCGGCTCGCTGCTGATGATCCTGCCGCTGATGGCGATGCTCATCGGCTTCCCCTTGATGATGCTGCTCGTCGGCGGTCTGGTCCGGCTGCTGGGCATGGCGGAGATGCGTACATACCGGTTCTTCGGCTGGGCTGCGCTCTGCACCATGCTTTTCTTCCTCGGCGCCCCCGGCCGTACGTACTACATCGCCGCGCTCTTCCCGGTGCTCTGGGCCGCGGGGGCGGTCTCGCTCCAGTACCGGCGGCCGGCCCGGGTGCGCGACTTGAGCTTCAGCAGGAGCGCCTTCGTGGCCTACTACGCACTCAGGCCGGACGGCAGGGGGTAGCGCCCCGCCGCCCACCGCGAAGACAACTGCTGCGGGGCCCGGGGACGTTCAGATCCCCGGGCCCCGCAACCGTGCCCTCTACCTCCCCGCGCGCTCCATGGCGACCTGCGCCGACATGATGGTGATCAGCTCGTACGCGATGTGCGAGGCCGCGATCGAGGTGATCTCGGCGTGGTCGTACGCCGGGGCGACCTCGACCAGGTCGGCCGACACGAGCCGACAGCCGATCAGGCCGCGCAGGATCTCCAGCACTTCACGCGAGGTCATCCCGCCGGCCTCCGGCGTTCCGGTGCCGGGTGCGTATGCCGGGTCGAGCACGTCGATGTCGACGGAGATGTAGAGCGGCCGCCCGCCGATCCGCTCGCGCAGTTGCTGCACGACCTCGTCCACGCCACGCCGCATCACGTCGGCGGAGGTCACGATGCCGAAGCCCAGTTTGGCGTCCTCGGTGAGGTCGCTCTCCTGGTAGACCGGGCCGCGAATGCCGACGTGGGACAGCGAGGAGGTGTCGAGGATGCCCTCCTCGATCGCCCGGCGGAACGGCGTGCCGTGTGTGTAGGCGGAGCCGAAGTACGAATCCCAGGTGTCCAGATGCGCGTCGAAGTGCAGCAGTGAGACCGGGCCGTGTTCACGCGCCACCGCCCTTAACAGCGGCAGGGCGATGGTGTGGTCGCCGCCCAGCGTCATCAGGCGCGAGCCACGGCCGACCAGTTCACCCGCGGCTGCCTCGATGGTCTCCAGCGCCTCGGGCATGTCGTGCGGATTCGCGGCGATGTCGCCCGCGTCCGCGACCTGGGCGTAGTGGAACGGATAGACCTTCTGCGTCGGGTTGTACGGGCGCAGTTGGCGCGATGCCTCGCGTATCGCGTTGCCGCCGAACCGCGCTCCGGGCCGGTAGGAGACACCGGAGTCGAACGGTACCCCGACCACGGCGATGTCCGTCTCTCCCACCTCGTCGAGGCGCGGAACCCGGCCGAACGTCGCCAATCCCGCGAAGCGCAGGGTCCGTTCCGTCTCCTCCGGTGCGCGTGGGGGTGTCGCCCCCCCTGTCCATCATCGTCATGAGGAATATGCCGCTTTTCTGTCTCGTAGGGCCCCTCACAGGCTGGAGGCAGGTGAGGGCTGGCAGGCGCCGTGTCCGCGGTGCGGTGGAACGGCGTCGCTCCGGTGTGCAGCATCGCCGACGGGCGGACGGGGCCTCGCGAGCCCTGGCCGGGTCGCCGATGTGGTCCACCGGATCGGTTCTGCCGTGTCGTTCAGTTCTCCAGTTCCTCGTCGAGCAGGCTGAACAGTTCGTCCGCCGTCGCCGACTGGATCTCGGCCACCGCCTCGTCCGGCGAGTCCTGGGTTGCCAGGGGCTCCGTCCACATCGCCAGCAGAGTGCGCAGCCGGTTGGTGACCGACCGCCGCTCCGCATCGCCCGGGGTGAGGGTGGAGAGGATCGTTTCCAGCCGGTCGAGCTCGGCGCCGATCGGGAGCACCGGCCCGCCCGCGTCATCCTGACGGGTCTCCTCGCGCAGGTAGGCGGCCAGCGCCAGCGGAGTCGGGTAGTCGAAGATCAGCGTGACCGGCAGCCGCAGCCCGACCAGCGCGCCCAGCCGGTTGCGCAGGTCCACGGCGGTCAGCGAGTCGAAGCCCGACTCGACGAAGCCGCGACCCGGTTCGACGCGCTCGACGCTGCCGTAGCCGAGTACCGCGGCGACCTCGCCGCGCACCACCTCGAGCAGCAGGCGATCCCGCTCCTCGTCCGGGAGCCCGGTCAGCCGCTGGGCGAGCGGCTGCTCCCCGGCCTTCCCGGCGCCACGCGGCCCGGCCGCCGCGGCGCGCCGGGACGGCA
>CBFHCJ010000277.1:0-8368 GCA_965654005.1 uncultured Streptomyces sp.
CAGGCTGAACGCCGGCGGCAGCGCCACCGAGACGCGCCCGGCCGGCGCCGAGCCAAGCCCCGCCATCAGGTCGTCGGCTTCTTGCGCCTGTTCGAGGATCAGCAAGGCCTGGCGATGGAAAGCCTCGCCCTCCGCCGTCACGCCGCCCGCGGAGCACCCGCCCGGGCCTGGCGCGTGCGGCGGCCACGGAATCGCACGTCCTGGTGGTGCCCGCCGGGTCGGCCGACGCGCTGCCCACGGCTGCGCGGCGGCTCGCGGACTGGCTGGACGGCGATGGCGCGAGTGCGCCGCTCACCGACGTGGCCCACACCCTGGCGCTGCGCCGCCCAGCCGGATGCGGGCGGCTCGGCGTGGTGGGGTCCTCTCGCCCGTCGCTGGTGCGTACCCTGCGGTCGTTCGCCGCCGGCCAGGCGGTGCCGGGCGTGGTGTCGGGGGCGGTGGCGGCCGGTATGCGCAGGCGGCCCGTGTGGGTGTTCTCCGGGCAAGGTTCCCAATGGCCGGGCATGACCCGCGACTTCCTCGCGCACGAACCGGCCTTCGCCACCGCGCTGTCCGAGATCGAACCGCTGATCGCCGCCGAGGCGGGCTTCTCCGTCACCGACATCCTGCGAGAAGGCCGGGAGGTGACCGGGTGCGGACAGGTGCAGCCGGTGCTGTTCGCCGTGCAGGTCGCTCTGGCCGCCACCTGGCGGGCCTACGGTGTCGAGCCCGCCGGGGTCGTGGGCCACTCGATGGGCGAGGTCGCCGCCGCTGTTGTCGCGGGGGCGCTGTCGTTGCAGGACGGTGTCGAGGTGATCTGCCGACGCTCCGCCCTGCTGACCCGTATCGCGGGAGCCGGTGCCATGGCGACCGTCGCCCTGGGCCGTGCCGAGGTGGAGGCGGACCTCGCATCCGCCGACGTCTGCGCGTCGGTGTCCGTCGCGGTCCTGGCCGCGCCCGGCTCCAGTGTCGTAGCCGGTGAGACGGCCGTCGTGGAGCGCCTGGTGGAGCGCTGGGAGGCCCAAGGCGTTTCCGCCCGTCTGATCGCGGTGGACGTCGCCTCGCACTCCCCGCAGGTCGAGCCGCTGCTGGACGATCTGGCGGCGGCCCTTGGCGATCTGACGCCTCGCTCGCCCGCCATTCCGTTCTATTCCACTGTGCTCGACGACCCGCGCACCGTCCCGGTCTTCGACGCCACGTACTGGTGCCACAACCTGCGCCGCCCGGTACGGTTCGCGGATGCGGTCGGCGCGGCCGCACGGGACCGGCACACCGTGTTCGTGGAGATCTCCCCGCACCCGGTCGTCACTCAGGCCGTCACCGGCAGCCTCAGGGAACTCGCCGACGCCCCCGTGGTGCTGCCCACCCTCAGGCGCGAAGACAACGAGCAGGCCACCTTCCGCACCCAGCTCGCCGCCCTGCACTGCGCCGGCGTCCCCGTCAACTGGGCCGCCCTCTACAAAGAGGGCACCCTGGCCGACGTACCCACCACCGCCTTCGACCGCACACCCCACTGGATCGAGCCCAGCGAACTGCCCGATGGCGACAGGCCCTTGGCCTCGCCCGGTTCTTCGGCACCACACGGACCGGCCGGCGTGAACAGTTCCCTGCCGGGAGTCCACGGGAGGGTACCGGGCCGCCCCGTCCGGCACACCTGGCGGGGAGAAGCCGGGACACGCGCCCACCCGTGGCTGGCCGACCACCAGGTGAACAACGCTGTCGTTCTGCCAGGAGCCGCCTACTGCGCACTCGCCCTGACCGCCGCCTGCCAGGTGTTCGACGCTCCGCCGCGCGAGGTGGAGGTCATGGACCTGGCCTTCCACGAGTTGCTTGCTCCCTCCGGCCGCTGCGAGATCACCATGACGGCGGACCTGTTGGCCCAGGACCGCGCCGGCTGTGAGGTCTTCGCGCGCGCCGAGAGCGACGAGGACGGCCGGGGTGACACCGACGAAGGGCAGTGGGTGCTGCATGCCAGTGCCACCCTGAAGGCCGGCGGGCCGCCACCGGATGCCGAACCGGTCCCCGTGCACACCCTGGCCCTGGAACACCCCGTGGCCCTGTCCGCCGCCACCATGTACCAGCGGCTGCGCTCACGCGGCCTCTTCCACGGGACGGCCTTCACGGGGATCAGCGAACTGCGCCTGTCCCCCACCGGTGACAGTGTCTGGGCACGCATCACCGTCCCGGCCCAGGCCGGTCCCACACCGGGCTCCCTGTGTGTCCACCCCGTGCTCCTCGACCTGTGCGCCCAACTGGCCGTGGCCACGCTCACAGTCGACGAGACCGCAAGCGGCCTGGTCCTCCCGGTCGGCGCCAAGTCACTGCGAATCCACGGTGACCCGAGCACGGTCGTCCACGGGCATGCGAAGATCACTCAGAAACACGCCGACGGCATCACCGCGGACATCCGGCTTCTGACCGATGACGGACATACGGTGATCGTCTTGCACGGCCTGCGCCTGCTGCACCGCGACGTCAACGAGAACACCGGCATCGACCGGTGGTTCTACGCCGTCGACTGGCAGCCCGCGCCCGCCGCCGAGGCCTCACCGGCCCGGGCGGACAAGTCCACGGCGGCCGGTACCTGGATGGTGATCGGCGAACACCACACCCAGGCGCAGGCGCTCACCGACGCGCTGGGCGTGTTCGGGGCCCGCGCCCGGGCCCTGGCCCTTCCGGAGGGCGAGCACCGTCTGGCCGCACTGCGTAGCGACCTGAAGGAGAGGGATCTGACCGATCCGCCGGACGCCGTGGTGTTCCTGTGCTCGGCCGACCAGCCCGAGGGGCCCGGCGTCCTCGGGCCTCCTTCCGCCCGGGCAGACGGCGTGGATGGGCCGGCTGCTGATCCCACGGTGGGTGCTCTGGATCGCACCCGGCGGCTGCTGGGCGTCGTCCAGGCGGTCGCGGACTGCTCCCGCCCGCCAAGGCTGTACGTCGTCACACAGGGCGCCCGCGCCGTCGAACGGGGCGAGACGGCCGACCTCGCCCAAAGCCCCGTCCGCGGCGTGGTGCGCGTGGTGGCACACGAACACCCCGAGCTGGGTTGCACCCTCCTCGACATGGGACGCTCCGACGACCCGCGGCAGACGGCCGAACTCCTGCTGCGCGGGACGCCCGGAGACGAGATGGCCCTGCGGGGTGCGCAGTGCCGCGTGGCCCGGCTTGTCCCCGCTCCTCTGACGGACACCGAACGCCTGAGGGCGACCACCCGCACCGTCCGCTACGGCACGGACCGCTTCAGGTTGCGCGCGAACCGCGCCGGAGACCTGTCCTCCCTGCATCTTGTGGTGGGTGCCCACCGCCCACCGGGCCCGGGAGAGGTGGAGCTTCAAGTCCGGGCGTCGGGAGTGAACTTCCGCGACGTCCTCACCGTCATGGGCCTTCTGCCGGCCGCGGACCCGCGCGCGGACGGCGGTGGCCGTATCGGTTTCGAGTGCACGGGCACGGTGACCGCTGTCGGCCAGGGCGTCGAGCACGTCCGCGCCGGGGACACCGTCCTGGCCGTGGATCTCGCCGGCGGCGCCTTCGGGTCCTTCACAACGGTCCGCGCCGACGCCGTCCTCCCCCTGCCACCCGGCATCGACACCGTCGCCGCGGCGGGCATCCCGACGGCGTACCTCACCGCCTGGTACGCCCTGCGGCATGTGGCACACCTCGCCGAAGGCGAGCGCGTACTGATCCACTCCGCCACGGGGGGTACGGGCCTGGCAGCCCTCGCCGTCGCCCGGTATCTGGGGGCCGAGGTACTCGCCACAGCCGGGAACGACGAGAAACGCGGCTACCTGCGCGGCATGGGCGTCCGCCGTGTCATGGACTCCCGCTCGCTCGACTTCACCCGTCAGGCGCGCGAGGCGACCGGCGGCAAGGGCGTCGACGTCGTGCTCAACTCGCTCTCCGGTCCGGCGATCCGGGCAGGTCTGGAAGCACTGCGCCCCTTCGGCCGCTTCATCGAACTGGGTGTCCGGGACATCCTCGCCGACGCCCTCCTCGGACTCGCGCCGTTCAGGCACAACGTCACCTTCAGCAGCATCGACCTCATCGAACTCCAGCAAAACCGCCCCAAGGTGTTCCACGACCTCTTCTGCGAGGTCATGGACCTGTTCTCAGCAGGCCACCTCGAGGCGCTGCCCCACCAGGAGTTCCCTCTGGCCCGGGCCACGGAGGCGTTCCGTCTCATGGCGGGCGCCGGCCACATCGGCAAGATCGTCCTCACCGTGCCCGAACACGGGGAGACGACCGCCGTGCACGCCGAACCTCCCTCACCGGTCCGCCCCGACGGCGCGTACATCATCACCGGCGGACTGCGCGGCGTCGGCCTGGCCACCGCCACCCGCCTCGCCGAACTCGGCGCCGCACACATCGTCCTCAACGGCCGCACCGCTCCGGGCGACGCCACCGAAACCGAACTGGCCCGGCTACGCGCCACCGGTACTCGTATCACCGTCGAACTCGGTGACGCATCACGGCCGGGCGTCGCCGAACGGCTCGTGTCCGCCGCCACGGCGGGCGGGCTGACGCTACGGGGAGTGGTGCACTCGGCGATGGTCCTCGCCGACGCGGCACTCACCAACATCACCGACGACCAACTCGAACGTGTCTGGCGGCCCAAGGTCACCGCGGCATGGCGCCTGCACCAGGCCCTCGTGCCGCACACACCCGACTGGTTCGTGCTCTACTCGTCCATGGCCTCACTCCTCGGCAACCCGGGCCAAGGCGCCTACGCCGCCGCCAACGCCTGGCTGGACGCCTTCGCCGCCTGGCGCACCGCACAAGGCCGACCCACCCTGGCCATCAACTGGGGACCCTGGGGACAGACCGGAGTCGCAACCGGCTTCGCCGACCGCGGCTACGAGACCATCGCCACCCACGACGGCCTGCGCGCCCTGGAGGCACTGCTCACCCATCGGCGGGTGACGACCGGTGTCCTGCCCGGCACACCGGAGACGTGGATCCTGCCCGCAGTACGCAGCGCCCCCTTCTTCGCGGGCCTCACCGACGTCCAGGGCATCCAGGGCACCACACCACCGAGCAGCAAACCCGTCACCGAAGCCGACATCCGCACCCGCCTGACAGAACTCGACTCCCCCCACTCACGGCGAACGGCCCTGGAGGCCTATCTCGCCCAGGAGATGGGCGTCGTCCTCCAGTCCGGCAACGCACGGCTGGACCCGCAGACACCGTTGCGCAGCCTCGGCTTCGACTCACTGCTGTCCATGGAGCTCCGCACCCGACTACAGGCAGGGCTCGGCATCAGGCTCGCCAACGACTTCGTCTGGAAGCACCCCACCATCACGGCACTCGCCACCCACCTCGCGCACGCCATGGGGCTGGATCCGGCATGAGGAACTGCCGGGGCTGCCGTCGTACGGAAGGCCCGCGGGCCCTCCGGGCGCTTTCCAGGGGCCTTCGGAGCGCAGTCCCACCGGGTGGGGACGACGCCGTCGCGGGAGACGATGCCCGGCAGCGGCTACCCGTAGGTGGTGCTCGACCGCCGCGAGCATCTGGTCGGGAGTTCCCGCACGGTGGCCGTCCGATGGCTGGGACCACCGGGAGCTCCCCGGCCGGCACCGGCCGATGTTCGACCGGCCCGGTGAGCCGGCGACGACCGGCACGAGGCGGCCTGACCGGCAGTCCACACATCGCGCCCGTCGCCGTGCCTGGCCGGGCACGGCGGCGGTTTCCGCTGCGTCGACCGGGCGACGTGAGTGAGCCACAGGCACGCAGCGGACTGCAACCTCCGTTGCCGTACCGCAGCACGGCGGTCCGCTTCTGCTGTTGGAGGACTTCGCGCGCAACAGGTTCCGCATTCTCGACGCTGCCATCGACCTGGAAGGGCTGGTCAGCGGAATGCGCGCGTGCGCGGCGCCGTTCCAGTACTACTTCATCGACGCCTGCCGTCAACGCCGTAGGTACGAGGACGACCGACTCTACCGTCTGCACAGGACGCACACCCTTGCGCTCCTGGACGTCGAAGACGGACCGGAAAGCCGCACCGACCTGACGGTGATCGCGGCGGCGTCCGGTCGTGAAGCCGGTGGAGCACGGCACTCCGTGAGTCACTACACGCAGGCGCTGCTGGACGTGCTCAACGGCCGTGCGGCTTCCCTGTGCAACAACCAGTGGCGGGTGACCAGTCTCGATCTCTACCGCACGGTGCGCGAACTCACCGGCGCCGCACCCATCAACCAGTCACCCACCATGAGCGTGCAGGGGGTAACCACCCCTTGCACATCTACGACGGCCGCCTGAACTGCCCCTCGGCGTACGCTGCGATCCGGAGGCGGTCACGGCCCTCGCCGACGTGTCACTGTCCGACTTCACCAGCGGTCACAGACCGCTGTCGAAGTCGGACGACACGGTGTGGCGAACCACCGCACCCGCCGGTATCCACGCGGTGGGCGTCGACTTCGCCGACCGCGCTTATTCCTGTGTGTCGCCGCAGCCCCGCGCCTTCTATCCGCCCGGATTGGAGCACACCGTCGCCGTGGAGCGTGCCCGGTGACCGGGCTGAGCGTCATGGTCGACGGCCTGCCACCGGGCACACCGACGGCCCTGGACATCGTGAGCGTCGAGACGGGAGTGGCTCGCGAGGCGGTGGTGGTCTCCGGTCGGTCGTATCGGACCCATGTACCCGGCGGGACGTACCTCATGCGTCTGACGCCCCCCGGGCCGCAGGGCCCGGACTCGGTACGCACGCACCGTCTGTGCACGCCACGGGCATCGTCCGGACGACGCTGACGCCAGGACAGGTCCAACGATCCGACCTCCGGTTCGACCTCCCCCACCCGGTGGGCGGGGAAGCGGTCCAATGTCGCCGCCACCCCGTGAAAGCGTGTCACCTCGGCAACGGTCCCACTGCACAGCTCACCGACGCGGACGTTGCCAGAGACCGCCGGGCCTGATCATCCGCCGTTCCGCCCATGCCGCCCATCCCGCCCAGCCTCACACAAGGTCAGGTGAGGCCGAACCAGCCCAGCACCGTCTGGACAAGCAGGATGGTGGACATGCCGGCCACACCGACGACCACGGCGGTCGCGGCGATGCGGTAGCGCGGGCCGTTGGCCGCCTGCCCGAGGACGGAACGGCGGTTGGTCAGCACCAGAAGGTAGACCAGGACGACGGGGCTGATCAGGCCCTGGAGGACCTGGGTGCCGATCAACAGTTGGATGACGTCGACCGGGGTCATCGCCACCGTGGCGCCCAGCACGATCTGGGCGGTGAACAGGCCCAGGAACAAAGGGGCGTCACGGAAGCTGCGGGAGACGGAGCGTTCCACTCCGGCGGCCTCTCCTATGGCGTAGCTGGCCGACAGCGGCACAACGGCGCCGGCCAGGGCCGAGGCGCCGATCAGGCCCAGGGCGAAGAGCAGTTCGGCGTTCTGTCCGGCGACCGGTTTGAGCGCTTCGGCGGCCTGGGCAGCGGAGTCCAGCGGGCCTGTGCCGCCGATGGCGGACGCGGTGGCGATGATGATGGTCACGCTGATGACGCAGGCGAAGACGGCACCGAGGACGGCGTCGGCGCGGATGAGCGGGTAGTCGGCGGGTTTGGCGCCGCGGTCCACGACGCCGGCGGCGGCGTAGAACTGCATGTAGGGGCTCACGGTGGTGCCGATCAGGGCGACCGCGAGCAGGATGAAGTCCTTGCTCGGCTGGATGTGGGGAACGATCAGGTGGTGGCCGACGGCGCCCCAGTCGGGGTGGCCGAGGATCATGGCGATGGGGTAGGCGAAGAACGCCAGCGACATGATGAGGAAGATGCGTTCGGCCCAGTGGTACGAGCCGAACAGCACCAGCGCCCACAGCAGGATCGCGGCCGGTGGGATGACCACCCACTTGGGGACGCCCAGGAGTTCGAAGGCGGCGCCGATGCCGGCGAACTCGCTGACGACCAGGCCGGTGTTGGCCAGCAACAGGCAGAACACGGCGAGCGCGGTCAGGCGCAGGCTGAACTGCTCGCGGATCAGGGCACCGAGGCCCTTGCCGGTGTGGGCGCCCAGACGGACCGCCATCTCCTGCACCATCACCAGGGCGATGGTGACCAGGACCATGAAGAACAGCGTGCCGTAGGTGAACTGTGAGCCCGCCGAGGCATAGGTGGCGATGCCGGCGGCATCGTTGCCTGCGTTGGCGGCGACCAGCCCGGGCCCGGCGACGGCCGCCACCATGGTGATCCGCCGCCAGCCGGTGCGGCGGGCCGCGGCCGTGCCGGTCCTGGGCGATTTCGTGGGGCCACCCGCTGCCGCGGTCGTGGTGCTGGTGTCAAGGTCGCGGGTCACTGCAGGATCCTCCGGAAGCGCAGGCGGCCGTGCTCGGGCAGCAGGGCGTCGAGCAGGTCGTCGGCCAGGATCCGGCCGACCGGGCGGTCGGTGTCGTCGACCACGAGCAGTGAG
>CBFHCJ010000278.1:0-8336 GCA_965654005.1 uncultured Streptomyces sp.
GCATCGACGGCGTTTCGGGTGAGGAAGCGGGCTGCCTCGCCCGGCGGGTCCGTCGCGGGGCGGGCGAGGGTCAGCCCGCGCTCGCTGTTGACAAGTACGCCCTCTGCCTCGGTCCACAGCGCGCCGGGCAGGACGACGTCGGCGTACGCGTTGGTCTCGGTCTCCGCGAAGACGTCCTGCGCGACGACGAAGTCGGCGGCCTCAAGACCCTCGATGACCGTTTTCCGGTTGGCCACGGACGCCACAGGGTTGGTGCACATGATCCAGCACGCCTTGATGTCCCCGTCCGCCATCTTCTGGAACATCTCGACGGTCCCGCGCCCGACCCCGTCCGCACGGATGGCTCCCGGCTCGAGCCCCCACAGCTCCTCGACGAACGCCCGCTCCTCGTCGACCAGCACGGACCGCTGCCCCGGCAGGCCGGGCCCCATGTACCCCATCTCGCGCCCGCCCATCGCGTTGGGCTGCCCGGTGAGGGAGAACGGCCCGCTGCCGGGACGGCAGATCGCGCCGGTCGCCAGATGGAGATTCACGAGCGCGTTGGTGTTCCAGGTCCCGTGCGTGGACTGGTTGAGCCCCATGGTCCAGCAGCTCGTCCACTCCTCGGCCTCGCCGATGAGCCGCGCCGCCTCCCGGATGTCCTCCTCGGCGAGACCGGTGATCTCGGCGACGGCCGCGGGCTGGTAGTCGGCGAGGAAGGCGGGCATGGTCTCCCAGCCCTCGGTGTGCCGGGCGATGAAATCGGCGTTCGTGTGCCCGTTCTCGTACAGCAGGTGCAGCAGCCCGTTGAGCAGGGCGAGGTCCGTACCGGGTCGGATCTGCAGGAACAGATCGGCCTTCGCGGCGGTCGCGGTGCGCCGCGGATCGACCACGATCAGTTTGGCGCCCGCCTTGACCCGGTCCATCAGCCGCAGGAAGAGGATCGGATGGCAGTCGGCCATGTTCGAGCCGATGACCAGGAACACGTCAGCCTTGTCCAGATCGTCGTACGACCCCGGCGGTCCGTCGGCACCCAGCGACAGCTTGTAGCCGGCACCCGCGCTCGCCATGCACAGCCGCGAATTGGACTCGATCTGGTTCGTCCCTACGAACCCCTTGGCCAGCTTGTTCGCCAGGTACTGCGCCTCAAGGCCGAGCTGCCCCGAGACATAGAACGCGACAGCGTCCGGACCGTGCTCGTCGACGATCTCCCGCAGCCGGCGCGCGGTCTCGCGGACGGCCGCGTCGACGGGCGCGGGCACCGGCTCGGCACCGCGGTCGTCGCGCAGGAGCGCCGTGGTCAGCCGCCCGGGCGCCGCCAGCATGTCGGCCGTGGTCGCGCCCTTGGTGCACAGTCGGCCACGGTTGGCGGGGTGCTCCTTGTCGCCGGACGCCTTCAGGACGCGGCGGCGGCCGTCGGGGCCGGTCGCGACGTCGAGCACGATCCCGCAGCCGACGCCGCAGTACGAGCAGACGGTCCGTATCTGCTGCGTTCCGGGGCTCGTGGTCATGCCGACGACGGTACGAATTGCCCGTTACGCCGATGTCACACGGCGCGATCTTGAGGAGTTACGCGCGCCACACAGGAGGCGCGCGGCCGGTGTGAGGGGGCGCGAGGGTGGCACCTGGGTGGCGCCGTCCCGCCGAAGTGGCTGCCGGGGATGTCGCGGTCCGTGTCGTTGTTGGGCCGAACGGGTGACCATGAGTAAGAATTGGCTGGTGCAGACAATGAGTGCGAGCCAGCGCGGGGAGGCCCGGTGAACAGCCGCGATGTCACCGACGAACAGTGGGAGGGGCTCGCTCAGGTCGTTCCGTTGCGCGGCCGGGACGCCTGGCCGTCCGCGGTGGACCACCGATCGATATCCGAGGCCGAGACGGAGGCGCGACGTCGATTCGTCGTCCTGCGGGTCAATGTGTTCGCGGACGCCCGCGAGGTCGCCGAGACCCTGATGGCCGGAGTGCCGGTGCTCCTCGACCTCACCGGCGCGGAGACCGAGGTCGCCAAGCGGGTGCTGGACTTCAGCACCGGTGTCGTCTTCGGCCTGGCCAGCGGAATGCACCGGGTCGACCGGAACGTGTTCCTGCTGACACCGCCGGGGACCGAGGTGCGGGGGCTGATGAAGGGCGCGGGGGTTCCCGGGGTCTGAACCCGGGAGTCACAGGTTGATGATCGCTCGATCGTAGGACGGGCGCGGCGGCGGAACGGTTCGCCCGGGCGGCGGGGTCCTACTGTCCCCGACATGACCACCTCACCAGCGTTTTCCCGGCCGCCCGTAGCCGACGCCACGGAGCCGCGTCCGGACCGCCCGTGCGTCACCGAGCTGCGGCTCTCCGCGTACGCCGGGCATCGGCGGGCCCGCTTCACGCTGGGGCCGTCGACGCTCTTCGTGGGACCGAGCGGCTCGGGCAAGTCGCGGGCGCTTCAGGCGTACGAGGCGCTGGCGCGGCTCGGGGGCGGGGCGGAGCTGGGTGAGGTCTTCCCGGAACCGGTGGCCTGCGTGCCCGAGCGGGCACGGCCCGACGCCCAGCGGCGGCGCGGCTTCCGCATCGGCTGTACGGCCGACGGCCCGCAGGGACCGGTCCGGCTCGACGTCGCCGTCCAGGCCGAGCCCGAACTGCGGATCGTGGGCGAGCGGCTGACGGCCGGCGGCCTCGTCCTGCTGGAGACGGCACTGCGCGATCCGAGCCGTGCGGCGGTGCAGGCGGCCTGGCACACGGCGGGCTCCTCCCCGGTGACCAGGGGCCCGCTCCCCGACGACCGCCTCGGCACCGCCCTGCTTCCGCTGCGCGTGGCCGGCAGGACGGACGGCCAGCGCCGGGTGCTCGCCGCCGCGGAGCAGATGGTGATCGCACTGCGCTCGGTCTTCGCCTGCGACCCGAGCCCCCGTTGGATGCGCACCCCTGTTCCGCTGGGCACGGGCCGGCTGCTGTCGGGCTGCGACAACCTCGCGGACGTGCTGTGGCGCACGCGCGCGGAGTGCGGCCGACGGCACGCGCTGCTGGCCGCCGCGGTCCGGGCCGGGTGCGCCGGACGGATCGTGGACCTGTTGGCGGAACCGGTCGGCGACGGCACGGTGCGCGCGCTGTTCGACCGGGGCGACGGTTGGCGTACGCCGCTGGAGCTGCTGGGCGACGGCGAGCTGCGGTATGTGGCACTGGCCCTGGTCCTCCTCACCGGCCCGGGCGTCCTGGAGGTCGACCCGGTTGAAGAGGTGCCCGCGGCGCTCCAGACGCTCACGGTACTCGCCGACGGCTTCGACCGCTGCATGGACCGGCGGCAGGCGCGGGAACTGCTGGAACTGGCGGCGCGGATGTGCGAGCGGGGCCACATCCGGCTGGTGGGCGCGGTGAGCGAGGCTTCCTGGGCGGCGGGGGTGGAGGGGACGACGGTGGTAGACCTGGGCGCGTGACAGAAGAACCCGGTCAGCCAAGAGACCTCGACGTGGCGCGACTGCAGCGCCGGCTCGTGGACTTCGCCGCGGCGCGCAACTGGCAGCCGTACCACACCCCCAAGAACCTGGTGGCCGCGCTCAGCGTGGAGGCGTCCGAACTCGTCGAGATCTTCCAGTGGTTGACGCCGGAGGAGTCGGCGCGGGTGATGGACGACCCCGGCACGGCCCACCGGGTGACCGACGAGGTCGCGGACGTGCTCGCGTATCTGCTCCAGCTGTGCGAGGTGTTGGGCATCGACGCGCTGGCGGCGCTCGACGCGAAGATCGACCGCAACGAGGGCAGGTTCCCGGCGCCGGGGAAGGAGTGATCACAGCCTGGGAGGAGTGATCACAGCCTGGGAGGAGTGATCCCGAAACCCCGGTCGTCACTCTATGGAGTCATGGAGCTGTCCACACCCTCCCTGTTGTCCACAGATTTCGGACCAGCTCTGGCTTTTCGCCTCATGTTCCTTCACTCTGGGTAGTGGACAACGGAGTTCGGGCAGGCGTGCGGGAGCGCGTCGCGAAAGAGCGGGGGCAGCGCATGGACGCGGTGCGGCTCATCATGGCGAGCAGGCGTGCCCTGTCGGGGACGGAGGACGGACAGCGGATCATGGCGGAGGCGTGGCAGGCGTACGCCTTGGCACAGGCGATCGGCAGTCGCCTGGCCGTCTCGGGCCCTCCCGAACTGCGCGGCGAGGCCCTCGGCTTGACGGAGCTGGCGGGCCGGGGCTGCGGAGTCCTGGACACGCCCTGCATCGATGTGGCCGACCTGCGCGCCGCCCAGCTCACAGACCTGGGCGACGCCCGCAAGGCCCTCCTCGACCTCGGCACCCTTCTCATGGAACTGGGCATGGCCCTCGTCGCGGTCGCGAGCACGGCGGACGACGAGGGCACGTACTGGCAGTGCATGGAGGCGATAGACGCGGCGGACGAGTCGAGGGACCGGGTCAGAGAGATGCTGCGCAGACTCGCGGCGAGAGACGGGGAGATACGGGAACGACATCGCACGGCGGGGTGAAACGGCGGGTGGAACAGCCCGTCTGGGGGCACCCCTGCTCGCATCACGGGACCGGCGGCACAGCACGGGCTTCCCAGCCCGGCGAAAACTCCCTGGCTACGGACGTCGCGCGCGGTGATACTCGTACGCGTGTTTCTGACGATCTCCACCACCGGCGACGAGAAGAACCCCGCGACGGAACTGGGCTTCCTGCTGCACAAGCATCCCGACAACGCGCAGGCGTTCTCCACCTCATACGGCACGGCACACGTCCTCTACCCCGAGGCGGACGCCGGGCGCTGTACGGCCGCGCTGCTGCTGGAAGTCGATCCGGTGGCACTGGTCCGGCGCGGCAAGGGCAAGGGCCGCGGCGGTGCGCCCGACGCGGCGCTCGCGCAGTACGTCAACGACCGCCCGTACGCGGCCTCCTCACTACTCGCCGTGGCGCTGAGCAGCGTGTTCTCCAGCGCGATGAAAGGCGTCTGCGCGGCGAAACCCGAACTGCCGGGCGCGGCAAGGCCGTTGCGTATCGAGATACCCGCGCTGCCCGCCCGCGGCGGCCCCGACCTCGTACGGCGTCTCTTCGAGCCGCTCGGCTGGAGGGTCACCGCCGAACCGGTCGCGCTGGACACCGAGTTCCCCGAGTGGGGGGACTCGCGCTACGTCGGCCTCGTACTGGAGTCGGAGGCGCTGACCCTGGCAGAGGCCCTGCGTCATCTGTACGTCCTGCTCCCCGTCCTCGACGACGCCAAGCACTACTGGGTCTCCGCCGACGAAGTCGACAAACTGCTGCGCGCGGGTGAGGGCTGGCTGCCCGACCACCCCGAGCAGAAGCTGATCACCAGCCGCTACCTCGCGCGCCGTTGGTCGCTGACTCGGCAGGCGATGGAACGGCTGGAGCTGGTACGGCTGGCCGAGGCCGACGACAGCGAGGTCGAGGAGATCGACAACGCGGTGGAGGCGGAGAGCGAGGCCGAAGAGAGGCCGACCCCGCTTGCCGTGCAGCGCCGGGACTCGATCGTCGCGGCCCTCAAGGAGTCCGGGGCCGGACGGGTGCTCGACCTCGGCTGCGGGCAGGGCCAATTGGTGCAGGTGCTGCTGAAGGATGTGCAGTTCACCGAGATCGTGGGCGTGGACGTGTCGGTGCGGGCGCTCACCATCGCGTCCCGACGGCTGAAGCTGGACCGCATGGGGGAGCGGCAGGCCTCGCGCGTGAAGCTGTTCCAGGGCTCGCTCGCGTACACCGACAACCGACTGGGGGGATACGACGCCGCCGTGCTCAGCGAGGTGATCGAGCACCTCGACCTGCCACGGCTGCCCGCCCTGGAGTACGCGGTGTTCGGCTCCGCCCGCCCGAGGACCGTGCTCGTGACCACACCGAACGTCGAGTACAACGTGCGCTGGGAGAGCCTCCCGGCCGGACACGTCCGGCACGGCGACCACCGCTTCGAGTGGACCCGGGAGGAGTTCCGGGCCTGGGCGGGCGCGGTCGCCGAACGGCACGGATACGACGTCGCGTTCCGGCCGGTCGGACCGGACGACCCCGAGGTGGGGCCGCCCACGCAGATGGCAGTGTTCAGGATGACGGAAGCGAAGGAGGAGAAGGCCGCATGACCGAGACCCAGCCCCTGAAGGGCCGCACCCTGCCCGTCACCGACCTCTCCCTCGTGGTGCTGATCGGCGCCTCCGGCTCCGGCAAGTCGACCTTCGCCCGCAGGCACTTCAAGCCGACGGAGGTCATCTCGTCGGACTTCTGCCGTGGTCTGGTCTCGGACGACGAGAACGACCAGAGCGCCTCCCGCGACGCCTTCGACGTCCTGCACTACATCGCCGGCAAGCGCCTGGCGGCCGGCCGTCGTACGGTCGTCGACGCGACCAGCGTGCAGCAGGACGCCCGCCGCCAGCTGATCGACCTGGCCAAGCGGTACGACGTACTGCCCATCGCGATCGTGCTCGACGTACCGGAGGAGGTGTGCGCCGAGCGCAACGCGGCGCGCACGGACCGGGCCGACATGCCGCGCCGGGTGATCCAGCGCCACATCCGTGAACTGCGCCGCTCGCTCAGGCACTTGGAACGCGAGGGCTTCCGCAAGGTGCACATCCTGCGGGGCGTGGAGGAGGTCGAGAACGCGAGGGTCGTCACCGAGAAGCGCTTCAACGACCTGACCCACCTCACCGGACCCTTCGACATCATCGGCGACATCCACGGCTGCTCGTCGGAACTGGAGGCGCTGCTGGGCAAGCTGGGCTACGTCGACGGCGTGCACCCTCAGGGCCGTACGGCCGTCTTCGTCGGCGACCTCGTGGACCGCGGCCCGGACAGCCCGGGGGTCCTGCGCCGGGTGATGTCGATGGTGGCGTCGGGCGAGGCGCTGTGCGTGCCGGGCAACCACGAGAACAAGTACGGCCGTCATCTGCGCGGCCGCAAGGTCCAGCACACCCATGGACTCGCCGAGACCATCGAGCAGATGGAGGGCGAGAGTGAGGAGTTCAAGCAGCAGGTAAAGGAGTTCATCGACGGCCTGGTCAGTCACTACGTCCTCGACGGCGGCCGGCTGGTCGTCTGCCACGCCGGTCTGCCGGAGAAGTACCACGGCCGCACCTCGGGCCGGGTCCGCTCACACGCGCTGTACGGCGACACGACCGGGGAGACGGACGAGTTCGGCCTGCCGGTGCGCTACCCGTGGGCGGAGGACTACCGGGGCCGTGCGGCGGTGGTGTACGGCCACACACCGGTTCCGCAGGCCACCTGGTTGAACAACACGATCTGTCTGGACACGGGCGCGGTGTTCGGCGGCAAGCTGACGGGGCTGCGCTGGCCGGAGCGGGAGCTGGTCGACGTACCGGCCGAGCGGGTGTGGTACGAGCCGACCCGACCGCTGGCCACGGAGGCGCCCGGCGGTCACGACGGCCGTCCGCTGGGCCTGGCGGACGTGCACGGCCGCAGGGTGGTCGAGACACGGCACGCGGGCCGGGTCTCGATCCGGGAGGAGAACGCGGCGGCGGCCCTGGAGGTCATGAGCCGTTTCGCGGTGGATCCCCGCCTGCTGCCGTACCTGCCCCCGACGATGGCCCCGACCGCGACCAGCCGCGTCGACGGCTACCTGGAACACCCGGCCGAGGCCTTCGCACAGTACGCGGAGGACGGGGTCGCGCGGGTCGTGTGCGAGGAGAAGCACATGGGTTCGCGGGCGGTGGCCCTGGTGTGCCGGGACGCGGAGGCGGCCCGAGAGCGGTTCGGTCTGGGGGGTAACTCCCGCTCCAGCGCGGTCGAGAGCGGGGGAGGGCCGACCGGTTCGCTGTACACACGCACCGGCCGTCCGTTCTTCGACTCCCCGGAGGTGACCGAGGAGATCCTCGGCCGACTGCGGGAGGCCGTGACGTCGGCGGGCCTGTGGGAGGAACTGCGGACGGACTGGCTGCTGCTGGAGGCGGAGCTGATGCCGTGGTCCCTGAAGGCATCCGGCCTGCTGCGCACGCAGTACGCGGCGGTCGGCGCGGCGTCCGGGGCGGTGTTCCCCGGGGCACTGGCGGCGCTGGAGGGAGCGGCGGCGCGGGGCGTCGAGGTGACGGACCTGCTGGCGCGGCAGCGCGAACGGGCCTGTGACGCCACCGCGTTCACTGCGGCGTACCGGCGCTACTGCTGGCCGACGCAGGGACTGGGGGGCGTCCGCCTGGCGCCGTTCCAGCTGCTGGCGGTCCAGGGCCGCAGCCTGGCGGCCCTGCCCCACGACGAGCAACTGGCGCTCATCGACCGGCTGGTCGAGCACGACGGGACCGGCCTGCTGCAGACGACCCGTCGTCTCTACGTCGACACCGGGGACGCAGAGTCGGTGCGGGCCGGTGTCGACTGGTGGCTGGAGATGACCGGCCGCGGTGGCGAGGGCATGGTCGTCAAGCCACTCGGCGCGGTGGTGCGCACCGAG
>CBFHCJ010000279.1:0-8299 GCA_965654005.1 uncultured Streptomyces sp.
CCCGCTGATTAAGAGTCAGCTGCTCTAACCAACTGAGCTAGCGGCGCCTGCTGACCCGGAAAACTCTACCCGATGCCGAGGGGTGCTCCCGACCGTGGGCGGGGTGGCGGCCCCCGCCTGGACGTGCCCGTACTCCGTGTGACTGCCCGCGTACATCATTCGGACCGTCAGAAGGTGATTTATGCCGATCATTGGGGAACTGACGGATGTGCGGAAATGAGGGCAATTCATCCGTAAGCGGACAGGGAGTGAGAAGGACACGCATGAAGACTCCGGTATTCGAGGAACTCGATCCCAAGAGCGGTTGCGACTGCCCCGGTTGCGTCCAATGGCGCCGTGTCATCCCCTCCTCGTCCCGCTCCGGGCCGCCGTCCGGCTGTCGTACGGCGGCTCGCACGGCCTTCGTGCTGGCCGCCGCCGGCGCGGTCCTCGCCGTGGGCCAGGCGGTGCCCGCCGTCGCGGCCGTGCACGCATCGCACCGGACGGGTGACGCCAGAGGCGACGAGGCGCCCGAGACCCCGCAGGGCCGCAGGGCGCCGCTGCACGGTCCTGCCGGAGCGCGGGCTTCGGCCGGGCTGCCCAAGACGACCCGCTCGGAGATCATCAACCGGGCCAAGAAATGGATCGCGGCCCAGGTCCCGTACAGCATGGACGACTACTGGACGGACGGTTACCGGCAGGACTGCTCCGGCTTCGTCTCCATGGCCTGGAACCTCGGCACCAACGAATGGACGGGCAGCCTCGACCAGTTCGGCGTCCGTATCTCCAAGCAGGAGCTGCAGCCCGGCGACATCCTCCTCTTCCACAATCAGGACAACCCGGAGCGGGGATCGCACGTCGTCATTTTCGGCGGCTGGATGGACTACACCCACATGTCCTACGTCGCCTACGAGGAGACCCCGCCGCAGGCCCGGCGGCAGGTCACCCCGTACGCGTACTGGAGCAACTCCGAGCGCTATGTGCCGTATCGCTACAAGGGGGTCGTCGAGAGCAAGGGCAAGGGTCTGTCGGCCACGCTGAGCGGTATGCCCGCGCCGGCCGGCTATCCGAGCGCCGCCTCTTTCGGTCAGGGCGCGGACAACGGGTACGTCGACCAGCTGGGCAAGCTCCTGGTCACGCGCGGGGGGTCCCGCTTCTACGCCGAGGGCCCCGGCACGCGCTGGTCGGAGGCGGACGAGCAGGCGACCCGGGCGTTCCAGCAGGCGCAGGGCTGGGCCGGGCCGGGCGCGGACGGGCTGCCGGGGCCGACGACCTGGTCGTATCTGATGCGGAACACGGGCCAGGACATCCCGGCGACGGGGTCGCCCATCGGAGCGGCTCAGGCGCGGAGTGGCTCCTTGCCCGGGGGCGTGCCGGTGGCCGTGAGCGCGGTCGCGCGGGAGGAGGCATCCGGGGTGCCCGGCTACCCGGGCCTGGGCGTGTTCCGGCCGGGCGCCGACAACCCGTACGTCGCCCAGCTGGGTCGGCAGCTGGTCCAGAAGGGGTTCGGCGCCTACTACACGCGGGGGCCCGGTTCGCTCTGGAGCGAGGAGGACCGGCGGAACGTCGAGGCGTTCCAGCGTGCCCTGGGCTGGCGCGGCGCGGCGGCCGACGGCTACCCGGGGCCGGAGACCTGGCGACGACTGTTCTCCTGACCGTGCTCACCCGACGGACCCTGACTCGCGTCCCCCGACAACCGCGCGGCACGCGGGCGGGGTCTGCGGTCCCCGTGCGTCGCACCCCATCACCCCGGTCCCCCTTTTCCGGCGGACCCCATCACCCGGTCCCCCTTTTCCGGCGCACCCCATCACCCCGACCCTTCCCGGCGCGAAGCCAAGGAGGCACATATGAGTACGACGACATCGCCGACCCCGGAGTCCGAGGGGGCGCCGGACGACACCGGCAGCCTTCGGCCCGCTCGGGTGATCCACAGTGAGTCGACCACCGAGATCCCCGTTCATCGGCTGTTCCGGGACGACCCCGAGGCGGTCACGGTGCCGTTGGCCGCGACCGTCGTGGGGCGGCGGCTCGGCACCGGTGAGCAGCCACGGGTGGTGGCCCGGCCCGCTCCGCCGGGGCGGCGGGTGCCGGTCGTCGACCCCGAGCTGGTCGAAAGTCCGGCGCGCGTGCTGCCTGCGGCGGCGGGCATGCTGGCGGGGCTCGCCGGGCTGGCCGGTTGTGGGGGCGTCTCGTGGTGGGCGGGCACGCTGCCGCCGGCCATGGTGCGCGCGCTGGAGCTTCCGGTGAGCGCGGGCGTGGGGCTGGGGCCCGCGCAGTGGGCCGCGTACGCCGGGGCGGGCGCGCTCGGCCTCCTCGGCTTCGGCGGGCTCACGCGGGGGCGCACCGGGCGCGCATGGGTGCTCGGCCTGTTCGGCCGTTACCGCGGCACGATCCGCCGCACCGGCCTGATGTGGGTGAACCCGCTGGTGGTGTGCCACCGGGTCGATGTGCGGCTGCGGCACTGGCGCAGCGAGCCGATGCCCGCGGTCGACGCGGGCGGGGTCGCCCTGCGCGTGGTCGTACTGGTGACCTGGCGGGTCAGGGACACCGCGCGGGCCCTGTTCGGCGTCGACGACCACCAAACCTATCTGCGGGAGTGTGTCGAGTCTGCGCTCGCCCGGGTGCTGCCGCAGGTGTCGGCCGATCTCCCCGGGACCGGGGACGGCGTGGGCCTGGGCAATATCGAGGCGGTCGGCGACCTGCTCACCCGGGCGGTGGCGGCGGACGCGGCACCGGTCGGCCTGGAGGTGTTCTCGGCGCAGCCGACATGGATCGAGTACGCCCCGGAGGCCGCCGCGCGGATGCGGCGCCGCCGGTCCGCCGTGCTCGACGCACGGCACCGTGACGCGGTGCTCGGCTCGGTCGTCGACTCGGTCGAGGACACGGTGAACCGGCTGACGGCGCGCGGCCTGGTCGAACTCGACGACTACGAACGCAAGGCACTCGTGCGGGACCTGACGGTGGCGTTCTGCGCCGGGCGCGTAGCCGGCGGAACGTGCGAGGGAACGTGCGAGAGTACGTGCGACGGTGCGTGCGATCGATCGTGAGGCGGGGCCGTCGATCACGCGGCCGTGGCCGTCTGGGCGATCACTGCGCCATGCCTGGGATGGTGGGGTGTGGGTGGCGGAGCCCCCACAACGCGCGGCGAAGCCGCGCAGAAGCAGAGATGGCGAGGTGGTTCGCGCTGTCCGCGAACATGCCTCGCCATCGCCATCGTGCGCCGCCAGGGACTCGAACCCCGGACCCGCTGATTAAGAGTCAGCTGCTCTAACCAACTGAGCTAGCGGCGCAGACTCTGTCGCTGTTCGCTCTCGCGTCCGGCGACATAAGAAATACTACCTGGTCCGGAGGGGTGCTCGTGACACCCTTCCGGCACCCTTTCGACACCCTTCCGAGACCCTCAGATCGCCAGGGAGAGCAGCACCGGGGCCGCCCCCTTGTTCAGCCTTTCCGCCGCCTGCCGCAGCAGGTGCGCGTGCTCCACCGGCAGGGACAGCGCCAGGCAGCCGACCGAGGAGCCCGCCGTGATCGGGACGGCCGCGCAGACCGTGCCCACCGCGTACTCCTGCAGGTCGAGCACCGGGACCGTCGGCGGATGGGAGTCCAGGCGGGAGAGCAGGACCTTCTCGTTGGTGATCGTCCGCGAGGTCAGCCGGGCCATCTTGTGCCGGGAGAGATGGTCCCGGCGGCCGTTGAGGTCGAGCTGGCCCAGCAGGCTCTTGCCGACCGCGCTGGCGTGGGCCGAGGAGCGGAAGTCCACCCACTCGTGCACCGCGGGTGTCGCCGGGCCCTCGGCGCACTGGGTGACCTGGACCTCGCCGTCTATGTAGCGGCTGATGTAGATCGCTGCGCCCACCGAGTCGCGCAGCCGGTCGAGGGTGTGCTGGAGATTCTCGCGCAGTGCCCGCTCGTGGTCGTGCGTGGCACCGAGCCGGCTGAGGGCGGCACCGGTGACGTACGAGCCGTCGGTGGTCTGCTCGACGTACCCCTCCCTGCGCAGCATCCGCAGGAGAGAGGTCAGCCGCTGGGCACCGAGGCGGGTCCGGCGGGCGAGCTCGGCGTCGGTGACGCCGGTGGAGCGCCGTGCCACCGTCTCGAGGACGCGCAGGGCGTCCTGGGCCGAGTGGTACGGGACGGTCGGCTCATGGGTCAGCGCCACGGTCTCCCCCTGCGCTTTTTGGGCCGGTCTGGGACAGCTTGGCTTTCCCCACGATAAGGCTCAAGAGCGCCGCGAGGAGTGGGTGTTGACGAACTTTGTGATGCTTGCCACCCGTCTCAGCAGGAATGCGCCACCCTGGCATATGCCAACGTCATGACCCGTGCCGGGCCGGCCCGCCACGACCGCCTCGTTCACTCGTTGTCGTCAAAGGACTGCGCTCAGGAACTCCTGTGTGCGCGCCTGCTCCGGAGCAGTGAAGATCTTCTCCGGGGATCCCGCCTCGATGACATGGCCGGAATCAAACATCAGGACCCGGTCCGAGATGTCGCGGGCGAAGCTCATCTCGTGGGTCACGCAGAGCATCGTGATGTCGGTGGTGCGGGCGATGTCACGCAGCACGTCGAGGACCCCGGCGACCAGCTCCGGGTCGAGCGCGGACGTCACCTCGTCGAGCAGCAGCACCTGCGGGCGCATCGCCAGGGCGCGGGCGATCGCGACGCGCTGCTGCTGGCCGCCGGAGAGCTGGCTCGGGTACTTGTCGACGTGGTCGGTGAGTCCGACCAGCTCGAGCAGCTCGCGCGCCCGCTCCACGGCCTCCTCCTTCGACAGGCCCAGGACGGTGACCGGCGCCTCGGTGATGTTCCGCAGCACCTTCATGTTCGGGAACAGGTTGAACTGCTGGAACACCATCCCTATGTTCTTGCGGATCTCCCGTACCTGTTTCCCGGGGGCCGGGAAGAGCCGCTGCCCGCCGACCGTGATCGTGCCCTCGTCGGGCTCGGTCAGGGTCATCAGCATCCGCAGGATCGTGGTCTTCCCGGATCCCGAGGGGCCGATCAGCGTGACGTGCCTGCCCGCCTCGACCGAGAAGTCGAGCCGGTCGAGGACCGTGTGGTCACCGAAGCGCTTGGTGACCTTCTCGAAGCGGATCAGCTCGCCGGTGGCGGCCGTCGGGCCCGCGTGACCGTCGGGTTCCTTCATCAGGGAGGTGTCAGCGGACAAGGCGTCGCTCCAGGGCTCGCAGGAGGAGGGAGGCGGGACAGGAGATGAGGACGAAGGCCACACCGATGACGGTGAGCGGCTCGGTGAACTGGAAGTGCTGCTGGGAGAAGAGCCGCGCCTCGCCGAGCATGTCGAGGACGGTGATCGCCATCAGCATCGGCGTGTCCTTGAGCATCGAGATCACGTAGTTGCCGAGCGCCGGGACGACCCGGCGGATCGCCTGCGGCAGGATCACCGCGGTCCAGGTGCGCCGTGCGGGCAGGCTCAGCGCGGTGGCCGCCTCCCACTGACCGGCGGGCACGGCCTCGATGCCGGCGCGGTAGACCTGCATCGTGTACGTCGAGTAGTGCAGGCCGATCGCGACGACACCGGTGGTCAGCGCGGAGAAGGTCAGGCCCCATTCGGGCAGCACGTAGAAGAGGAAGAACAGCTGCACCAGCAGCGGGGTGTCGCGGACGAACTCGGTGACCACCCCTACCGGCCAGCGCACCAGGGGGTACCACCCGCGCGAGCTTGTTCGAGCGTGGGGGAGGGTCGGGGCGCGCATGAGCAGAGCCCAGACCAGCCCGAGGGCGAACGAGATCAGCGAGCCGAGGGCCAGCGCCTGAAGGGTGACGAGCAGGCCGTCCCAGAAGTGCGGCATGAAGTCGCGGACGGCACCCCAGTCCCATTTCACGAGACACCGCCTCCGAGGGGCTGCGGGACGGAGACCCGGACTTGAGGCGCCTTCCCGATCCCTGCCTTGAGCCGGTGTTCGAGGCGTCGCATCAGCCGGGTGAGCAGGAAGGCGATCACGAAGTAGACGATCAGGACGTACGTATAGATCTGCGCGCTCTCCTGCAGCGCGAGCCGCACCAGGTTGCCGCTGAACGCCAGGTCGCCCATGCCCATGATCGAGACCAGCGAGGTGCCCTTGAGCAGCTCGACCAGCAGGTTCGAGAAAGGCGGGATCATCTCCGGCACGGCCTGCGGCAGCAGGATCTTCCGCATCCGCTGCCAGGGCGTGAAGCTGAGCGCGATGCCGCCCTCGCGCTGCGCCTGGTCGACGGAGTTCAGGGCGCCACGCACGATCTCGGCGCCGTACGCCCCGTACGTCAGCCCCAGCGCGAGCGTGCCCGCCCACATCGGCACCAGCTGCCAGCCGAAGGCGAGCGGCAGCACGAAGTACACCCAGAAGATCATGATCAGGGCCGAGGTGCCGCGGAACACCTCCGTGTAGAAGCCGGCGAGGAAGCGGACGATCCACCGCCGGTGGGTGCGCGCGATGCCGACGGTGAAGGAGACGGCCGCGGCGAGCAGCGCGCTCAGCACCAGGAGCTGGATCGTGGTCCAGACCCCTTTCAGCACGAGTTCCCAGAGTCCCGAGGTCATCCGCAGCACAGCTCCTTCGCGGTCATGTCGGTCATCTCGGCCTTGGTGAAGCCGAACGGCCGCAGGATGCGGAAGAGTTCGCCGCTCGCCTTCATCTTCTTCAGCTCGGCGTTGAAGGCGTCCCGCAGCCGCGTCTCGGTGGACCGGAACGCGAAGCCGCCGCCGTCGACGTGGGGTTCGCCCTTCACGAGGGGCGCGAAGGGCTTGGTGGCCTCCGTCGTACGGGACTTCCTGACGACCTCGCGGGTGGTGAGCGCGGTCCCGGCGAACACGTCGGCGCGCCCGGCCTCGACGGCGTTCAGCCCGGCGACCTGGTCGGGGACGATCAGGATGTCGCTCTCCTTGTAGCCGGCCTCGACGGCGTACTGGATCTCGGCGTACCCGGTGCCGGTCGCGAACCTGGCCTTCCTCGCGACCACGTCCCGGTAGTCGTGCAGACCCTTCGGATTGCCCTTGCGGACGATGAAGGAGTCCAGCATCTGGTAGTCGGGGTCGGCGAAGACGACCTGCTGACAGCGTTCCGGATTGATGTACATCCCGGCGGAGACCACGTCGAACTGCTGCGAGTCGAGGCCGGGTATGAGCGAGCCGAACTCGGTCGGCACGGGCTGGACGCGGTCGACGCCGAGGCGTCTGAAGACGACCTTCGCCAGCTCCGGGGCCTCGCCGGTGAGATGGCCGTTCTTGTCGATGTAGCCGAAGGGGATCTCGCCGGCGATACCGAGGCGGACGACTCCCTGCGCCTTCAGCCGGCTGAGCAGATCACCGCCGGGCGTGCTCGCGGCCGTGGCCACGCGACTGCATGCCGTGGTCCCCAGCGCACCGAGGGCGGCGACACCGGCGAGCAGTGAGCGTCTGGTGGTTCCGGGTTTCTCTGCGTCGTACGTCCGTGGTGGAGCCATGGGCGCGCGGCTACCCGGGACGATGCGATGTATTCGGGCCCGCTGGAAATCTGCTACTTCGGCACATCAGCTACTTCGGCGTGTGCGAAGCGGGGGTCCAGTGGGCCTCCACGGGCGGACATCTGGCGGGTGTTCAGTGCCCGGGGACGTAACCCCACGGCGCGGTCGATCACGGTGCGCGTCGCACATGCCGTACGTCTGCTCGGTCAGCGGTGCCGCGGCGATCACCCAGTCGGCGCGGGCGATCAGCCGGTCCAGGTCGGCCGGTCCGTGGACGCCGGACCGCGCCGTGGCGGACGTCTTCTCGGCCGACCAGGTGACGATGGGGGCGGCGCTGCCCCGCCTGGGTACCCGGGCGGCCGAGCCCCATCAGGCTCTGCTCGACAGGGCAGCACGCGAGGGCCCCGCACTGCCGGAAGAACAGGAAGGTTGGGCATGACCGCACTCGGATTCCTCTACCCGGGCCACTCCGCCGAGGACGACTATCCACGCATCGAGCAGTTGCTGGCCAGCGACATCCGGGTGGACCTCGTGCACACCGAGGCCGGCGAGGACACGCACGGGGTGGACGCGCTGCGCGAGATGGGCTCACCCGACCGGCTCCGGGCGGGCGTCGAGGAGCTGAGGCTCGCGGGCGCGGAGGCGGTGGTGTGGGCGAGCACCAGCGGCAGCTTCGTGTACGGCTGGGAGGGCGCCCACGAGCAGGTGCGCACCCTCGCACGCACGGCCGGGATGCCGGCCTCCTCCACCTCGTTCGCCTTCGCGCACGCGGTGCGGGAGATCGGTGCCCGGCGGGTGGCCATCGCGGCGACGTACCCGGACGATGTGGCGGACCTGTTCGCCGGGTTCCAGCGGGCGGCGGGCGTGGAGGTCGTGTCGGTCCGCG
>CBFHCJ010000280.1:0-8217 GCA_965654005.1 uncultured Streptomyces sp.
GGTCCGCGGGGAGGCCGCCCTTGCCGCCGTTGCCGACGATCCCGTCGACCAGGAGGTCGGCACGCCGGATCAACGCCTCGACAGCCCCGGGCCGGGCCAAGGATCCGCCCGCCCGGCGCAACGCCGCTAGCCCGCCGGTGTGCGTACGGTCGGGGGCGAGCAGTACGGCCGTGACCCCGGCACCCCGCCGGGCGAGCCGGGCCCCGGCGTACAGGGCGTCACCGCCGTTGTCGCCGCTGCCGACCAGCAGCACCACCCGGCTGCCGTACACCCGCCCGAGCAGGTCCGCGCAGGCCGCGGCCAGTCCGGCGGCGGCGCGCTGCATCAGCGCCCCCTCCGGAAGCCGCGCCATGAGCGAACTCTCGGCCGCCCTCACCGTCTCCACGCTGTACGCAGTACGCATACGGCCGAGTCTCCCCCACCGCGCTCACACCATGACGGAGGCGCTACCCCTCGGCGACGACCACGGCCGAGGCGACGCCCGCGTCATGGCTGAGCGACACATGCCAGGACTTGACGCCGAGTTCGGCGGCGCGGGCCGCGACCGTGCCCGTCACCCGCAGCCGCGGCTGCCCGCTGTCCTCGACGTAGACCTCGGCATCGGTCCAGTGCAGCCCGCCGGGCGCGCCCAGCGCCTTGGCCACCGCCTCCTTGGCCGCGAACCGCACGGCCAGCGAGGCGATACCGCGCCGCTCACCGCTGGGCAGCAACAACTCGCTCTCCAGAAACAGCCGTTCGACCAGTCCTGGCGTGCGCCGCAACGACGCCGCGAACCGGTCGATCTCGGCCACGTCGATCCCGACCCCGATGATGCTCATACGGGCACTCTATGATCCGTCCGGCGCTGGCCGGCCAACGCTCAGGCCTCTTCAGGACCGGTCCCCGGAACGTCCGGGTCCTCGGCGAACAGATCCTCGGCCGCCGTGACTGTCAGGGAGCGGTCGAACCAGAGGGCGAGGGTGTCGAGGTCCGTGCACGAGGTGATGCGCTCCCGTGTGTCCTCGGGGACGGGGATGCCGTGCTTCTCCAAGACCCACCGGATGCAGCGCAAGGTGATACTCGAAGGTTCAGTCCCCACCCCGTACGAGGCGCTCGTCCACGAAGCGGCACTCCGCATCAGGGTCCGCGACCGCGCCACCTCACGGGCCCAGCTCACCCGGCTCCTGGAACTCGCCGAGGCAGAGCACATCACCGTACGCGTCATCCCCTTCGACCTCGATGACTTCGGCGGGACCTGGAGCGCAATGATGCTGGCAGGCGGTGCTGTGCCGAAGCTGGACACCGCCCTTCGCGACGCACCCCACGGCACGGACTTCGTCGACGCCGAAGCCCAACTCGGGGTCTTTCGAACGCTCTTCCGCAGGGTAGAAGACTCGTCGATCGACCCCGAACGGTCGCATGAGTTCATCCATAGGCTGGCCAAGGAAATGTGAGGCTCACCGTGACCACCCCCACCATCTGGCGGAAGTCGTCTTACTCCGGCGGCGGCGACGGCAACGCCTGCGTGGAAATCGCAAACCGTCGCACTGGCATAGCCATCCGCGACTCCAAGACCCCGACCAGCGCCACCCTCTCCTTCCCGGCCGGAGCCTTCACCACCTTCGTCCAAGCCCTGAAGAGCGAGACTCACTCCACCGTCACGGACTTCGCCAGGTTCCGCGGCTGATCCACCTCGTTCCCCCGAGCCGTAGCCAACTCGCACGCGAACACCTGCAACGGCACCGTCGCCACCAGCGGCTGCAACAGCGTCGGCGTCGCCGGGATGCGGATCAGGTGGTCGGCGTACGGCACGACCGCCTCATCCCCCTCCTCCGCGATCACGATCGTGCGCGCGCCCCTCGCCCGGATCTCCTGGATGTTCGACACGATCTTGTCGCGCAGAACGGATCGGCCCCTCGGCGAGGGCACGACCACCACGACCGGCAGGTCCTCCTCGATCAGCGCGATCGGCCCGTGCTTCAGCTCGCCCGCCGCGAAGCCCTCGGCGTGCATGTACGCCAGCTCCTTGAGCTTCAGCGCACCCTCAAGCGCGACCGGATACCCCACGTGCCGGCCCAGGAACAGCACGGTGTTCTTGTCGGCGAGCGAGCGCGCCAGCTCCCGTACCGGCTCCATCGTCTCCAGGACCCGCTCGACCTCGCGGGAGATCTTCGACAGGTCGCGGATGACGACGTGGATCTCGTCGCCCCACTTGGTGCCGCGCACCTGGCCCAGGTACAGGGCCACCAGGTAGCAGGCGACGAGCTGCGTCAGGAACGCCTTCGTCGAGGCGACCGCGACCTCGGGACCGGCGTGCGTGTACAGCACGGCGTCCGACTCGCGCGGGATCGTCGAACCGTTGGTGTTGCAGATCGCCAGCACCTTGGAGCCCTGCTCCCGGGCGTGCCGCAGCGCCATCAGGGTGTCCATGGTCTCGCCGGACTGGGAGATGGCGATGACCAGCGTGCGGGGGTCGAGAATCGGGTCCCGGTAGCGGAACTCGCTGGCCAGCTCCACCTCGCAGGGAATCCGTGTCCAGTGTTCGATGGCGTACTTGGCGATCATCCCGGCGTGGAAGGCCGTACCGCAGGCCACGATCACGACCTTGTCGACCTCGCGCAGCTCGGCCGCCGAGATCCGCAACTCGTCCAGGCGCAGCGAACCGGCCGCGTCGATCCGGCCGAGCAGCGTGTCGGCGACCGCCTTGGGCTGCTCGGCGATCTCCTTGAGCATGAAGTAGTCGTAGCCACCCTTCTCGGCGGCCGAGGCGTCCCAGTCGACGTGGTACGAGCGGACGTCAGCGGGCCTGCCGTCGAAGCCGGTGACCGTCACCCCGTCCCGGCGCAGTTCCACGACCTGGTCCTGGCCCAGTTCGACCGCCGACCGGGTGTGCGCGATGAACGCCGCCACGTCCGAGGCGAGGAAGGCCTCGCCCTCGCCGACGCCGACCACGAGCGGCGAGTTGCGCCGCGCGCCCACGACCACGTCCGGGTCGTCGGCGTGCACCGCGACCAGCGTGAACGCGCCCTCCAGCCGCCGGCACACCAGCCGCATCGACTCCGCGAGGTCAGCGGTGGCCGAGAACTCCTCGGCGAGCAGATGCGCGACGACCTCGGTGTCCGTCTCGGAGGCGAGGGTGTGGCCCCGCTCCTCCAGCTCGGCCCGCAGCAGCGCGAAGTTCTCGATGATCCCGTTGTGGACGACGGCGACACGGCCCGCGTTGTCGAGGTGCGGATGCGCGTTGCGGTCGTTCGGAGCGCCGTGGGTCGCCCACCGGGTGTGCCCGATGCCGGTCGTACCCGTCGGCAGCGGCCGGTCGACCAGTTCCTTCTCCAGGTTGACCAGCTTCCCGGCCTTCTTGGCGGCGGCCAGACCCCCGTCAGCGAGCACGGCGACGCCCGCCGAGTCGTAGCCCCGGTACTCCAGCCGCTTCAGTCCCGCCACGACGACGTCGAGCGCCGACTGCGCCCCCACGTATCCCACGATTCCGCACATGTGCCGCAGCCTACGGCCCGGCGGGCGCCGAAACTCGCCTCCGCGTGCCCGCGATCGGAAATTCCCACCGCGGGTACGAACGGCCCCGGTGGGCTGGTTTCCGCGGCGGCTCAGCCGAGCTTGGCGAGCTGGGCCTCGACGATCTCCGTGGGGAAGTCGAAGTCCTTGCCCGTGGCGGCCGAGGCGAGGTTGACGGCCGGGAAGTAGGCGAGGGTGGCGCCCTTGCGGACGACGACGCCCTTCACCGGGGCCTTGACGCCCTCGTCGGCGGCCACCAGGCTGGTCAGGGCCAACGCCTCGTCGGCGCCCTGGGGCGCGGCGGCGGTGGCGACCTTGACGACCTTGGTCTTGTCGCTGCCGACGGTGAAGGCGAAGCCGTCGGCGCACTTCGTCGCGGCCGTCTTCAGGTCCGCGAAGGCCTTCTCGGCGTCGCCGTCCCCGTAGGAGGCCAGCGTCACCACGGTCTTCGCCCGGTTGACGGCGGCGAGCATGCGGTCCTCGGCGCTCGCACCCGCGGCGGGCTTCTTCGCGTCGCCCGTCCACTCCCGCTTCACCGTGGCCGAGGGCTTGCCGACGTAGGAGCCGACCTGGAGGTAGGCGAGGGACGTGCAGGCCGCATCGTCCGTCTTCACCTTGTCCTGTGCGATGTCGTCCTTCGCCGGGACCTCGGTGACGACCTTCCCGCTCTTGACGTCCGCCTGCGTGAGCGCGGCCTTCTCCAACTCGGCGGCGCTCAGCGCCTCGGCGGGAGCGGCGGAGGCCGTCTTGTCCGCCTGGGCGGTCTTGCCGTCGCCTCCCTTGTCCCCGCTGTCGGAGGATCCGCCGCAGGCGGTGGCGAGCATGGCGAGGGCGGCGGCGGACGCGGCGAGGGCCGTACGGCGGACCACGAGGGATCTCACGGAGGAATCTCCTTCTCTTCGGAACTGCGGGAAACCCCGCACAGGCTTTGCCCGCACTTTACTGAGACCTGTCACATAATTGATCAACGAACCATCACCTGATACCGGACCGTGACTCCGAAGTGATCTCCAGCGGGCTCCGGGCGGCCCGCCACACCCCGGCGAGCTTCAGGCGCCGGTCGTCCGGCCATCACGAACGCTGTCGCAGGCCGTTGACGTGACGCACCCCACCCGCCACCCCGTTCCAACTCCGTTAACAATGGACTGTGATCTTTCCGGTCTCCTCGATGCCCCGGAGCGCTCACCGGCCCAAGCCGGAGGCGACTCCCTACGTCGACCTCACCCGTGCCGAGTGGAGCGCGCTGCGCGAGAAGACGCCGCTGCCCCTGACCGCCGAGGAGGTCGAGAAGCTGCGCGGCCTGGGCGACGTCATCGACCTCGACGAGGTGTGTGACATCTATCTGCCGCTGTCCCGGCTCCTCAACCTTTACGTCGGTGCCACGGACGAACTCAGAGGCGCCCTCAACACGTTCCTGGGCGAGCAGGGTTCCCAGTCCGGGACCCCCTTCGTCATAGGTGTCGCGGGGTCCGTCGCGGTCGGCAAGTCGACGGTCGCGCGCCTCCTCCGGGCACTCCTTTCCCGCTGGCCCGAACATCCGCACGTCGAACTGGTGACCACCGACGGTTTCCTGCTGCCCACCCGGGAGCTGCAGGCCCGTGGACTGATGTCACGCAAGGGTTTCCCGGAGTCGTACGACCGGCGCGCGCTCACCCGTTTCGTCGCCGACATCAAGGCGGGGAAGGACGAGGTGACGGCCCCCGTCTACTCCCACCTCATCTACGACATCGTCCCGGGCCGGAAGCTCACCGTCCGCCGCCCGGACATCCTGATCGTCGAGGGCCTGAACGTGCTCCAGCCCGCCCTCCCCGGCAAGGACGGCCGCACCCGCGTCGGTCTCGCGGACTACTTCGACTTCAGCGTGTATGTCGACGCGAGCACCGAGGACATCGAACGCTGGTATCTCAACCGGTTCAAGAAGCTCCGTCAGACCGCCTTCCAGAACCCCTCCTCGTACTTCCGCAAGTACACCCAAGTGTCGGAGGAGGAGGCCCTGGACTACGCCCGCACTCTCTGGCGCACCATCAACAAGCCCAACCTGGTGGAGAACATCGCCCCCACCCGGGGCCGAGCCACCCTCATCCTCCGCAAGGGCCCGGACCACAAGGTGCAGCGGCTGAATCTGCGCAAACTGTGACGCGCGAGGCAGCGGTCAGGCCCCGTGCCCCGAGGAGGGGCGCGGGGAACTGCGCAAACCACCCCAGGGCAACTACCCCAGGGCGGACTTCACCACGTCCGCGAGCCGTCCGGCGACGGACCTCGCCTGGTCGATATCCGCCGCCTCGACCATGACCCGCACCAGCGGCTCGGTGCCCGAGGGCCGCAGCAGCACCCGCCCCGTGGACCCCAGCTCCCGCTCCGCCTCGGTGACCGCGGCGGCCAGGTCCGCGGACGTGCTCACCCGGGACCTGTCCACGTCCGGCACGTTCACCAGCACCTGCGGCAGCCGCTCCATCACGGACGCGAGGTCCCCCAGCGTACGACCGGTCTCCGCGACCCGAGCGGCCAGCATCAGACCGGTCAGCGTCCCGTCGCCGGTGGTGGCGTGATCGAGGACGATGACGTGGCCGGACTGCTCGCCGCCGAGCGCGTACCCGTGCGCCTTCATCTCCTCCAGGACGTACCGGTCGCCGACCGCGGTCTGGACGAGCTTCAGCCCCTCCCGCTCCAGCGCCAGCTTGAAGCCGAGGTTGGACATGACGGTCGCCACCACGGTATCGGCCCGCAAAGCGGAGTGCTCCCGCATCGCCAGCGCGAGCACGGCCAGGATCTGGTCGCCGTCCACTTCCTCGCCGGTGTGGTCCACGGCGAGGCAGCGGTCGGCGTCGCCGTCGTGCGCGATGCCGAGGTCGGCGCCGTGCTCGACGACGGCGGCCTTCAGCTTGTCCAGGTGGGTGGAGCCGCAGCCGTCGTTGATGTTGAGCCCGTCGGGCTCGGCACCGATCGTGACGATCTCGGCGCCCGCGCGTGTGAACACCTCGGGCGAGACCCGGGCGGCGGCGCCGTGCGCCTCGTCGAGGACGATCTTGAGCCCGTCGAGCCGGTTCGGCAGGACGGCGAGGAGGTGGGCGACATACTGCTCGAAGCCCTCGTCGTACGACTTCACCCGCCCGACCCCGGCCCCGGTGGGCCGGTCCCAGGGAGCGCCGGTGCGGTGCTCCTCGTAGACGGCCTCGATCTTGTCCTCGAGCTCGTCGGCGAGCTTGTGCCCGCCGCGGGCGAAGAACTTGACGCCGTTGTCGGGCATGGCGTTGTGGCTGGCGGAGAGCATCACGCCGAGGTCGGCGCCGAGCGCACCGGTCAGATACGCGACGGCCGGAGTGGGCAGCACACCGACGCACAGGACGTCCACGCCCGCGCTGGCGAGCCCGGCGACGACGGCGGCTTCCAGGAACTCCCCGGACGCACGCGGGTCCCGTCCGACCACCGCCGTCGGCTTGTGGCCCTCGAACGTGCCCGCCTCGGCGAGTACGTGCGCCGCCGCCACGGAGAGACCGAGTGCCATCTCGGCCGTCAAATCCGCGTTGGCGACACCGCGCACGCCGTCCGTGCCGAAGAGTCGTCCCACTGTGGTGTCCTCCGAACCTTGCTGCGAAATGCGGCTCATGCCGAGTGTCCAGACAGGGACGGGATACGTACATCCCCCCGGCCTGTCTTCAGACTGTCTTCAGGTCTTCAGGTCTTCAGGCTGTCTTCAGGTCTTCAGGCTGTCTTCAGGTCTTCAGGCTCTCTTCGGGCTCTCTTCGGGCTTATCCCCCGCGGCCCTCCAATACTGTCGGACACTGTCGGGATTGCTCCAAAAAGCCTGTGATAAGCAACCTCCCCGTAAACGAACCGCCCCGGCGGCACAGATCGTGCTGCCGGGGCGATGCGTGTGCACAGGGGCGGTACGACGCCTGCTGCGACCAGCGGACGCGATTAGCGCTTGCTGTACTGCGGAGCCTTGCGGGCCTTCTTCAGACCGGCCTTCTTCCGCTCGACCGCGCGGTCGTCGCGGCGCAGGAAGCCGGCCTTCTTCAGCGGGCCGCGGTTGTTGTCGACGTCCGCCTCGTTCAGGGCGCGGGCGACACCGAGACGGAGCGCACCGGCCTGACCGGAGACACCGCCACCCGCGATGCGGGCGATGACGTCGTAACGGCCCTCGAGCTCGAGCACCTTGAAGGGCTCGTTGACTTCCTGCTGGTGCACCTTGTTCGGGAAGTAGTCCTCGAGGGTGCGACCGTTGATCTTCCACTTGCCGGTGCCCGGAACGATCCGGACGCGGGCGATGGCGTTCTTGCGGCGGCCCAGGCCGGCGGCCGGCTGGGGCTCACCGAAGCGGGACGCGAGGGACTCGGAGGTGTACTCACCCTCCAGCGGAACCTCGGTCTCGGTGGTGTAGCTGTCGATGTCAAGCTCTTCGAGCGGCTGCTCGGCAGTGGTCTCGGCCACGATTCTCCTCAGATTCTCTTCGGTCTTAGGGGGTGGCCGGACTTACTGCGCGACCTGGGTGATCTCGAACGGCACCGGCTGCTGGGCAGCGTGCGGGTGCTGGTCACCCTTGTAGACCTTCAGCTTCGAGAGCATCTGACGGCCCAGGGAGTTCTTGGGGAGCATGCCCTTGACGGCCTTCTCGACGGCCTTCTCGGGGTTGTTCGCCAGCAAGTCGTCGTAGCGGACGGAGCGCAGACCACCCGGGTAGCCGGAGTGGCGGTACGCCATCTTCTGGGTCCGCTTGTTGCCGGA
>CBFHCJ010000281.1:0-8210 GCA_965654005.1 uncultured Streptomyces sp.
AGCCCCGGCGCCAGCAGTACCGCCGCCGCGAGCACGATCGCCGCGTCCAGTGCCAGGACCGTGTGGACGCCCGACAGCAGGTCCGTGGACGTGGTGGCCAGGACGCCGAGCAGCGGAATACCGACGGTGATGCCGACCTGCTGGGTGGAGGTGACCAGGCCGGTGGCCGGCCCCGCTCCTCGTCGGGGACGCCGGAGGTGACCGTGAGGCCGTAGGAGATGATCGCGCCGAGGTGGCACATGCTGGCCAGGGAGACGGCGGCCGTGGCGAGCCACACCGACCAGCCGTCCGCGTTCAGTCCCAGCAGGGCTGCGATCAGCACTCCCTGCCCGATGAGCGAGCCGACCAGGGTGCGGCGGGCGCCGAAGCGGCCGATGCCCTTCGGGGCGTACGCGCCCGCGACCGCCGACAGCACGCCCTGGAAGCCGAAGACCAGGCCCGTCTCGGAGGCGGACAGGTGCAGGACCTCCTGGAAGTAGAGGGTCAGCACGAAGATCACCGTCGACATCATCGAGAAGGTGACCAGACCGCCCAGGTTGCCCCACGCGACCGTGCGGCGCCGCAGCATCGGGAGCGAGACCAGGGGCGCCTCGGCGCGGGACTCGATGCGGACGAACGCCGTCAGCAGCAGGAGCCCGGCGATCAGCGTCGCGATGACGTCCGGGCGGCCGAAGCCGTGGTCGGCCGCCGTCGACAGGGCGTAGATCAGGGAGAGCAGACCGCCGGTGACCGTGATCGCGCCGGGCACGTCCAGGCGCGGGCGCTCCGGGGTGCGGGACTCGGGCAGCAGACCGGGGGCGAGCGGCAGCACGATCAGTGCGAACAGGGCGAGCAGGCCCATCGTGGAGCGCCAGCCGAGCGCGTCGGTGAGGACGCCGCCCGCGACCATGCCGACCGTGAAGCCGAGGGAGAGCAGGGTTCCGGAGATGCCGAGGGCGCGCTCACGGGCGGGACCCTCGGGGAAGGTGGTGGTGAGCAGGGACATGCCGGCGGGGACGATGGCGGCCGCGCCCAGGCCCTGGAGCGCCCGTCCCGCCAGGAACGACGCCGGGTCCCAGGCGAGGGTCGCGAGCAGCGAGGCCGCGCCGAAGAGGGTCAGGCCGGTGAGGAACAGCCTGCGGCGGCCGTAGAGGTCGCCGACGCGGCCGAACAGGAGCAGGAAGCCGCCGGAGGGCAGCGCGAACGCGGTGACCCCCCACTGCAACGCGGACCGGCTCATGCCCAGGTCCGCGCCGAGGACCGGCAGCGCCACGTTCAGCACGGAGAAGTCGAGCGCGACCATGAACTGGGCCGCGCACAGCACGAAGAGGACGAGTTTGTCGCACGTCGACAGCCGGGGGTTGTCGAGCGGTTCTTGTACGGGGGTGGTCGAGGTGGTGGTGTCGATCGCCATGGGTATGAGCCTCGGGCGAACGGAATAACCGTGGGGAGTCGGAACTTATGGTGGTGGTGCCAACACCAGACACTACGAGGGGGATTTGCACGTGCCTGACGACGTGTTCAAGAGCCGTCGGCTGCGGGAGTTGCGCGAGTTCCTGATGAGCAGACGGGCCCGGGTCACCCCGGCGGAGGCCGGACTGCCCGACGGCGGGGCACGTCGCCGTACGCCCGGTCTGCGCCGTGAGGAGGTCGCCGTGCTGGCCGGCGTGGGCGCCTCCTGGTACCAGTGGCTGGAGCAGGGGCGGGACATCTCCGTCTCCCCGCAGGTCCTGGACTCCGTGGCGCGGGTGCTGCGGCTGAGCAACGCCGAGCGCCGCCACCTGTACGTTCTCGCCGGGCTGAACCCGCCCGCGCCCGAGCCGGCGGTCGGCCACGGCTGCGAGGGCCTGCAGCGGCTGATCGACGCGTGGATGCCGTTTCCGGCCCACATCATGGACATGTACTACAACTGCGTGATGTACAACGAGGCCGCGGGCTGGGTGCTGGGCATGCGGCCCGAGAACACGCAGAACTGCATCGTCGACTTCTTCACCGACCCCCTGTACCGCTCCCGCTCCGGCAGTTGGGAGCAGAACGCGCGCACGGTCGTCGCCCAGTTCCGTGCGGCGTGCTCGGCCAACCCCGACGACGAGGGGTTCCAGGCGGTGCTCGCCGAGCTGAAGGCGGAGAGCGGCCCGGAGTTCACCGAGCTGTGGGAGCGGCGGGACATCGAGGACGCCGGGATGATCCGCAAGGAGCTGGAGCATCCGCTGGTGGGTCTGCTGTGCGTCGAGTCGACGGCGTTGAAGGTGCCGGCCCGCCCCGACCTGACGATCGTGCTGCACACTCCGCTGAACGAGGCGAACACCGCGGCGAAGCTGGAGTGGCTGGCGTCGCCGGAGGGCAGGCGCGGGGCGATGTACCCCGTTGCGGGATGACCTTGCACGTTCTTCGTATGCTCGGTGCATGACCGAAAGCAACGCGCTCGACCCCGAGGACCGCAAGATCGTCACCCTGGCCCGTTCCGCGCGGGCCCGCAACGGCGTGCCCGAGGGAGCCGCCGTACGGGACGAGACCGGACGTACGTATGTCGCCGGGACCGTCGCCCTGGAGTCGCTGAAGCTGAGCGCGCTGCGGACGGCGGTGGCGATGGCGGTGGCGTCGGGGGCGAAGTCGCTGGAGGCGGCGGCGGTGGTCACGGAAGCCGAGTCCGCGTCCGCGGAGGACCGGGCGGCGGTGCGGGACCTCGGTGGACCTGAGACGCCGGTGTTGCTGGCCGGCCCTGACGGTGTCGTTCGACTGACGGTTTCCCCAGGACCCCCTTTCGCCCCGACGGCCTTGTCCCGAAACACCGGGTGGTGGTGGCGGTGGTCTTCTTCGGGGTCGTGGCGGGAGCGCCGGGGGTCAGAGCGCGTCGGGGCCGCGCTCGCCCGTCCGTACCCGTACGACCGTCTCGACCGGCAGCGCCCACACCTTCCCGTCCCCGATCTTCCCCGTCTGCGCGGCCTTCACGATCGTGTCGATGACCGCGTCGGCGTCCGCGTCCTCGACCACGACCTCGATACGGACCTTGGGCACGAGGTCGACCTGGTACTCGGCGCCGCGGTACACCTCGGTGTGGCCGCGCTGGCGGCCGTAGCCGCTCGCCTCGGTCACGGTCAGGCCGTGCACGCCGATCTCCTGGAGGGCCGTCTTGACGCTGTCGAGGCGGTAGGGCTTGACGATCGCGGTGATGAGCTTCATGCCTGGGACGTGCCCTTCTGCGTGGGGGCGGGGACGGAGTGCGAGACCGGGGCGCCGTGGCCCAGGATCCCGCGATCGTAAGCGGTTCAGGCGTGCACCGTAAGGTCCAGGCCGTGATCGCGACCAGACCTGCGACGGCACCGGGCGCGGCGCCCGGTGTGGTGGGGTGGCCGTCGCGCTTCTGCCCTTCTGCTCGACGAAGAGCAGGCCTGGCAGGCCGGTGCGGTCGGCGGCGAGGTGTTGAGGAAGCCGGCTGCCGCGAGGCCGCCCGCGCCGAGGGCCGAGCCCGCGTTGAAGCCGAACCAGTCCGGGGGCGCGGTCCGCCGTGCGGTGGGGCGTCGTGGATCAGGGAGAATGGGCCGCATGAGCGTTCGCAGCCAGTCATCCGAGCCGACCGAGGCCGTCCACAGGGCGGGCTTCGCCTGTTTCGTCGGCCGCCCCAACGCGGGCAAGTCCACCCTCACGAACGCTCTGGTCGGGCAGAAGGTGGCGATCACCTCGAACCGGCCGCAGACGACGCGACACACGGTGCGGGGCATCGTGCACCGCCCGGACGCGCAGCTGATCCTCGTCGACACCCCAGGTCTGCACAAACCGCGGACCCTGCTGGGCGAGCGGCTGAACGACGTGGTCCGCACGACGTGGGCCGAAGTGGACGTGATCGGCTTCTGCCTGCCCGCCAACCAGAAGATCGGCCCCGGGGACCGCTTCATCGCCAAGGAGCTGGCCGGGATCAAGAAGACCCCGAAGGTCGCGATCGTCACGAAGACGGACCTCGTGGACTCCAAGGCCCTGGCCGAGCAGTTGATCGCGATCGACCAGCTGGGCAAGGAGCTGGGGCTCGAGTGGGCGGAGATCGTGCCCGTCTCGGCGGTCGGGGCCAAACAGGTGGACCTCCTGGCGGACCTGCTGATCCCGCTGCTGCCGGAGGGCCCCACCCTCTACCCGGAGGGCGACCTGACGGACGAGCCGGAGCAGGTCATGGTGGCGGAGCTGATCCGGGAGGCGGCGCTGGAGGGCGTGCGCGACGAGCTCCCCCACTCGATCGCGGTGGTCGTGGAGGAGATGCTCCCGCGCGAGGACCGTCCGGCGGACAAGCCGCTCCTCGACATCCACGCGAACGTCTATATCGAGCGGCCGAGCCAGAAGGGGATCATCATCGGCCCCAAGGGCAAGCGGCTGAAGGAGGTCGGCATCAAGTCGCGCAAGCACATCGAGGCGCTGCTGGGCACTCCGGTGTTCCTCGACCTCCATGTGAAGGTGGCGAAGGACTGGCAACGCGACCCGAAGCAGCTGCGCCGCCTGGGCTTCTGAGGGGTTTTCGCCTGCGCCGCCCCTACCGGCGGGGGCGGAAGGCCCGGGTCAATCCGACCTGCGGAAGCCGATCGTGGGTACCGCCCGGCGGCGGGGCCACGGCGGGACCTCCTCCTCCGGCAGCAGGTCCTCCAGGAAGGCGTACCGCCGCAGCGCCGCCGGATCCTGGTTCTCGTACGACTGGACCCGGCGCCACCACGCCCCGACCTCGGACCAGCCCGGCGCCGACAGCGATCCGCCGAACTCCTGCACGGACAGCGCAGCGGTCAGGCCCGCGAAGGCGAGGCGGTCGGCCAGCGGCCACTCGCCCAGCGTGCCGGTGACGAAGCCCGCGACGAAGACGTCGCCCGCGCCCGTGGGATCCAGGGCCTCGACGGCGATCGCCGGCACACTGGCGCTCTCCCCGGTGCGCCCGTCCACGGCGTACGCCCCCTCCCCGCCCAGGGTGACCACGGCCAACGGCACGCGTTCGGCGAGCCGGTGCGCCGCGCGGCGCGGGCAGTCGCTGTCCGTGTACCGCATGGCCTCCTCGGCGTTCGGCAGGAACGCCTCGCAGTGTTCCAGGTCGGCGAGCCCCGCCAGGTCCCACGCGCCGGTGTCGTCCCAGCCGACGTCGGCGAAGATACGCGTCCCCCGCCCGGCGGCCTCGGCGATCCAGGGGGCGCGCTTGCCCGGGTCCAGCGAGGCGACGGCGGCCCTGGCGCGGGGCGGGCAGTCGGGGGCGGGCTCCTCCGGCGGCGGCTCGTGGCCGTGGGAGACCATGGTCCGTTCGCCCTCGTACGCCATGGAGACGGTCACGGGCGAGTGCCAGCCGGGAACCGTGCGGGAGGCGGAGAGGTCGATGCCCTCGCCCTGTTCCAACGCGTCCCAGCAGTACTCGCCGTAGTGGTCGTCCCCGAACGCCGCCGCGAGCGACGTCCTCAGGCCCAGCCGGGCCAGCGCCGTCGCCATGTTCGCCACACCGCCGGGACTCGACCCCATCCCGCGTGCCCAGGACTCGGTCCCGCGCACCGGGGCGGAATCGAGTCCGGTGAAGATGATGTCGAGGAAGACCGCCCCCGTGAGGTAGACGTCCCAGGGCGGGTCCCCGGGGGCGCGCAGGCCGGCGAGGGGGTCGACGTGGGGGTGGTGGCGGTACGGTCCCTCTCCGATGAGCGCGCTCACGGTGGCTCCCTGACATGGTGTGGATCCAGCCAGTGTGCACCAACCCGCCCGCGGGCGGCGCCGGTCGCTACCGGCGAGGCACGTCGGCGTGACCCGGCCGGGGTCCACGCGCATCGCCGCGTCGTCGCCGCGGTCGCGCAGGGCGCCGTCGTCGAGCCTTACAAAAACTCGTACGCGTCCACCTCGGCGAGGTAGCGCGCCCGTCGCTCCTCGTCGTGCTCCAGGAAGGAGGCGAGGAACGAGTTGCGGGCGAGTTCGCGCAGCCGGTCCTCGTCCACGCCCAGGGCCCGGCGCACGGCGTCGAAGTTGTCGCCGGCGTAGCCGCCGAAGTAGGCCGGGTCGTCGGAGTTGACCGTGCACAGCAGCCCGCTGTCGAGCATCGCGGGCAGCGGGTGGTCCGCGAGGCTGTCCACGGCGCGCAGCCGGACGTTCGACAGCGGGCAGAGCGTCAGCGGTACGCGCTCGCGCACCAGCCGCTCCACCAGCGCCGGGTCCTCCATGCAGCGCAGCCCGTGGTCGACGCGCTCGACACCGAGCACGTCGAGGGCCTCGGTGATGTACTCCGGCGGCCCCTCCTCACCGGCGTGCGCGACCCGGCGCAGCCCGAGGGCAGCGGCGGCCTCGTACACCTCGCGGAACGTGACCGGTGGGTGTCCGACCTCAGCCGAGTCCAGGCCGACGCCGACGATCCGGTCGAGGTACGGCTTCGCGGCCTCGAGTGTCTCCAGCGCCGACTTGGCGGACTCGTCGCGCAGGAAGCACATGATCAGCCGGGTGGAGACAGCGTGGTTCTCCTCGCTGCGGCCGAGCGCCCGCCACAGCCCCTCGACGACCGTGCCCATGCCCACTCCGCGGGCGATGTGCGCCTGCGGATCGAAGAAGATCTCGGCGTGCCGCACGCCCTGCGCTGCGGCCCGCGCGAGGTAGGCGTCGGCCAGGTCCGCGAAGTCCTGCTCGGTCCGCAGCACGGCCATGAGTTCGTAGTACAGGTCAAGGAAGGACTGGAGATCCTCGAAGGCGTACGCCTTGCGGAGCTCGTCCGTGTCGGCGTACGGCAGCGTCACGCCGTTGCGCCCGGCCAGCTCGAACGCCAGCTCGGGCTCCAGAGTGCCTTCGATGTGGAGGTGCAGTTCCGCTTTAGGGAGGGGCATAAAGCATCGTACGGCCGCTTTACCGACGTTTCGGAACAGGCACCCGCATCAGATCGTGCGCCACGGTCAACTCCCCCTCGAATCCGGCGGCCCGCGCCTGCCGCTCGAACTCTTCCCCGGGTTCGGTGTAGCGCTGGCTGAAGTGGGTGAGGAGGAGGTGGCGCACCCCGGCGTCCGCGGCGACGCGCCCCGCCTGCCCGGCGGTCAAGTGCCCGTGGTCGGCGGCGAGTCGAGCGTCCTCGTCAAGGAAGGTCGACTCGATGACGAGCAGGTCGCACCCGTCCGCGAGGGCGTACACGCCGTCGCACAGACGCGTGTCCATGATGAACGCGAACCGCTGCCCGCGCCGCACCTCGCTGACCTCGTCGAGCGACACGCCGCGGAGGGAGCCCTCCCGCTGTATCCGTCCGACGTCGGGACCCTCGATGCCGTGCTCGGCGAGCCGTTCGGGCAGCATGCGGCGCCCGTCGAACTCGACGAGACGGTAGCCGTAGGACTCGACGGGGTGGGAGAGCCGCCGGGCCTCCAACGTGTACCCGGGGGTGACCGCGAGGGTCCCGTCCGCGTCGACGGGTGCCTCGGTCAGCTCTACGGTCTCGCGGTACGCCGTCGCGTAGCGCAGCCGCTCGAAGAACCGCTGCCCCGACTTCGGGTAGTGCGCCGTGATCTCGTGCGGCACCTGGTCGAGGTTGATGCGCTGGATGACTCCCGCGAGCCCCAGCGCATGGTCCCCGTGGAAGTGCGTGACGCAGATCCGGTGCAGGTCGTGGGCGGCGACCCCGGCGCGCAGCATCTGCCGCTGGGTGCCCTCGCCTGGGTCGAAGAGGATTCCCTCGCCGTCCCAGCGCAGCAGATAGCCGTTGTGGTTGCGGTGTCGGGTCGGGACCTGGCTGGCGGTGCCGAGGACCACCATTTCACGTACGGACACGGTGTCTCAGCCGGGGGGCCACTGCAGGCCACGGCCGCCGAGGAGGTGGGCGTGCGCGTGCCAGACCGTCTGTCCTGCCCCGCTGCCGGTGTTGAAGACGACGCGGTAGCTCTCGAGCTTCTCCTGCGCGGCGACCTCGCCGGCCTCGACGAGCAGGTCGGCGGCGATGGCCGGTTCGGCGGCGGCGAGGGCGGCGATGTCCCGGTGGTGGACCCGGGGGATGACCAGCACGTGGGTCGGCGCCTGGGGGTTGATGTCCTGGAAGGCGACGGTGGTCTCGGTCTCCCGGACGATCGTCGCCGGGATCTGCCCCGCGACGATCTTGCAGAACAGGCAGTCGTCCCGCGGTTCTCCCGCCATGTGCGTGCCTCCTCAGACAGACTGATCACGACGAGGGCATCGTATCGGCCCTGCCCACCACCCCGCCCCGGCCCCGCCCGGCTCACCCCTGCCCCGGCTCACCCCTGCCCCGGTCCCGCCCGGCCCACGCC
>CBFHCJ010000282.1:0-8197 GCA_965654005.1 uncultured Streptomyces sp.
CTGGCACGGCAGCCGGCGCCCCCGGGCGGCGGATCCGGCCGAGGCCGCGCGGATGCGGCCGCTCGTTCGTCCCGCGGGCTGGGTGAGTCTGCCTCCCCCACATCAGCTCGCCCTCACCTCCCGCTAGATCTGGACAGAATGAGCGGTCCAGACCGAACATGATCAACATGTCCGTTGGGTGCCGCGCCGGACGACCCTAGGTCATCTGTCCGAATTCTAGAGCTACCGCAGGCTAGCTCTCGGTGATCGGGTGCTGACCGTGACGAGTCCCACTCGGCGCCCCGGACACCGGGCGGTCACCGGCCGCCTGCGGCGCTCATCAGGGTCTGGAGGGCGATGGCGCTGGGCCGGGCGTCGCGGTTGCGGTCGAACAGCCCGAAGGGCACGGAGTACCCGTCCAGCCACTCGTAGTTGTCCACCGCCGTCCACACGTGGACGCCGGCGATGTCCATCCCCTCGGCGAGCGCGGTGCTCACCTGACGCAGCGCGGCCGTCAGGTAGGCCGTGCGCTGGGCGTCGTCCGCGCCGCCGTAGCCGATCTCCGCCACCAGGAAGCGCCGCTCCGGCAGTTCGGTGCGCAGGCGGCGCAGGACCTGCCCGAGCCCGTCCGGCCAGGCGACGTAGCCCTGCGGGCCGACCGGCTGGCCGGACGGGTAGGGGATGAGCGTGCCCTGCGCGGTGACCGCCGGGGTGTAGTAGTAGCTGAAGCCGTACAGGTCGAAGGCGCTGTCGTAGCGCGGCATCCGCGCCAGGGTCAGCCATGAGCCCCACACGGCCGCGTCCAGGGAGGCGGTCGCCGCCGCGGCGTCGGCGCTGTCGTCCGCCGGGTGCAGCACGGCCAAGGATTCGTTGGTCGAGGTTGGCTGACCGCCCTGGCGCAGGCGCAGGGCAGCCTCGAAGTCGGCCCGGTGGATGGCCTGGAGCGCGGCGCGGAACTCCTGCGGCGAGCGGTGGCCCGGGGGGAACGTGCCCGCCAGGTAGCCCTTCTGCGCGTAGCTGGAGGGGTTGTTGACCGGCATCCAGCCGTCGGCGAGGTCGCCGAAGGTCTCGCCGACGAAGTCGACGTGGCGGTCCCACACGGCGGCCGCGTCCGGGGAGAGGAACCCGCCGTCGGCGGCGAACCAGGCGGGCAGCGCGGTGTGCAGCAGGCAGACCCACATCGTCAGTCCGGCCCGGCGGCCGGCCTTCAGGATCTGCCGGTAGTGCTCGATGGCCCGGGCGTCGTGCTCGCCGGGCCGGGGTTCGAGCCGGGCCCAGTCCAGCGACAGGCGGTACTCGGCGAAGCCGAAGCCAGCGAGCAGCGCGAAGTCGGAGGCGTACCGGGCGTCGAAGTCGTTGCCGTTGCCGCTGCGGGGCGCTTTGCCCGCCTGCTCCCAGGCCCACCAGTCATCGGCCGGGGTCGCTCCCTGGCTCTGGGTCGCCGAACTGGCGGTGCCCCAGCGGAATCCGGCCGGGAAGGGGGCGATGTCCAAGGCGGGCGTCGTCATGGCGACCGGCTCCTGACTGATGCGGGTGGGGGTGTGCGTGGAGCGTGAGCTCGGCGTGCCCAGAACGGGAACCATCGCCGCGGCGCCCCCGAGCACCACCGAACGCCGCGTGACCGCGCGGACGTGTTGTGCCTTCACCGTGTGCTGCTGCTCCTTCGGATGTTGTCGGTGTCCTCGTGTGGCCAGGCCCGAGGCCAGGCCACCCCATTGTGGGCCCGCGCCGGCCGTGCCCCGCAGGCGGGCCCCGGCCCCCCGGGCCTGGTGCCGTTTATCAGCGGACATGCCGGATGCGCGGCGGCTATCGTGCTGGGCATGCTGATCATGACGGACGGCGGAGTGGGCGCGACCGATGACAGTCTCGACTTCTGGCGCGAACACCGGTCGAAGTTCGGCCGGTTCGTCGAAGCGTGGGGGTACCTCTCCGAGGACGACGCACTGCGCGACGGCCGCTCCTTCTTCGCCAGCACTCGCAAGTACGCGCACCCCGACACACCTCGCCTGGTCCTGATCGACGAATACGGCGCGGAGATGTGGCTGACCGGCTGCTGCGTCGGCTACGGCGGCACCGGCCCCGGCGGAACCGAGACCATCCTGGTCGAGGAGGGATTCGGTCCGCAGCCGCAGATCTGGGACCTGGTCAGCAACCACGTGGTGCTGGGCCTGCGCAAGGGCGCCGCCCAGCCGCTGGAAGCGGTCCCCAACGAGATCCGCGGCAACCGGCGGAACCGCGAGCGGCTGCACCGCTGGATGTGCCGACTGTGGCACGAGCCGCGCATCCACACCGACAAGGAGCTGCGCGACGCTGCCCGGCTGCTGAAGTCGCACCGGGACCCCCTACACGGGGCGCCCGCGGGCCGCGGCGGACTTCAGGACCGCGCCGCGTAGCGCGCGGGAGCCGGCCTACGTGCGCGCCTTCACCCCGTCGGGTGGTTCCCCGGCCGGACGGCCTCGGGCTCGGGTAGGTTCGTCGCCGTGACGTCGCAGGCGAAGGACCAGCAGGGCGTGACCCTGGTGAAGGTGCTGGTGCCGCTTCTTCAGCGCTGCGGGCCCGAGGGCGCCGGCGGCTACGGCGGCGCCCTCCAACTGCACCTGGCGAGCGAGGTGGCCGCGCAGCTCGGCGGGGTGGCGGCGATCCGGACCGCGCTACGAGGGGCGGCCCGCGAACTGGGCTGGACCTTCCGGACCTGGTGTGCAGGGGGCGGCCCGGCGGATGACGGGGCCATCGTCGGCATCCACGACACCCGCCCGGTTCCCGAGCCGTACGCGCAGGCCGTGGAACGGGAGCGCCAGCAGCAGAGGCGGGCCGCGGTCGAACGCGTGGCCGCGCGGTTCCAGGACCGGCCCCCGGCGCCGGACACTCCCGCGCTGCGCGGGACACCAGCGGTGCAGACCAAGGAGTTCGTGGCCGCCCTGACCGAGCACGGCCTGCTGCGATGAGCGGCCCGGGCGATGCGTGGCAGGCCGCCGCGCAGTACGCACTGGAGCGATGTGTCGTCGACCCGCCCTACGACATTCCGGCGCACCTGCGGGCCCTGGCCCAGGATGTGATCATCGCGCTGATGAAGGCCGGGCTGCCCATCTTCGACTTCGAAGCGGACGCCGAGGAGCATTCCACCGGCGTGCAGCTCGCCGTCCCGGACGGGCCCGGCCTGCGGGTGGTCTGGCGCCAGCACCCGATCCTGGAGGGCAGTGCGCTGTGGCACACCCAGCAGGCCGCCCTGCACCAGGCGTTGCGGAAGGTCCTGGTGGCCTGTGGCTTCCGGCTCGCGGACGAGGCGGACCCCGGTGCGGCGCCGACCGTGCTCGGCGCCGCACTTGCCGCAGCGGTATCCGCAACGGCTGGGCGCCGTTAGGCAGGTGCGGCCGATGAGTCCGGAGGCCGCGGCCCTACGAGATGTGAGGCGAGGAAGGGAGTCCCGCGTGTACGTCGACATGACCGTCCTTGATCAGGAGTGTGTCCGCCTGGCCTGCCTGATGGCCGAGCATGGCATGGAGCAGCTCACGCTCCCCTCGACGATGTCCGAGCAGGAAGCGGGCGAGGCCCTGGAGGAGGCGTTCGCTGCTCAGCTGGAGAAGTCCTACGTCCGGATCGCCGAGGCCGGATCTGATGAGGCGTGCATCCTGCCCAGTCTGCTGATGGTGATGGCCGGAAAGCTGTCGACGCTCGCGACCGAGGTGTCCTTGCGCAGCGACCGGGATGCGGTGGAGGTGATCCGGTCGATCGGCGGCCGGTAGGGGTAACCAGGGCCCATGAGTGGCTGATGGCCCCGGCACGAGGCGACGCCACCACTACGCTCGAACCGCGCGACCCCGAGCAGGCACAGCAGCGGTGCCCGTCTCCCCAGACAACCCACGAGAAGGGCCTCACCAGCATGACCGACCTGCACAGGTTGCTCGGCGGCTCCACCCCGGAGAACAACCTCGCCGAGGACTACGCCCGCCTCGTCGACCACTTCGGCCGCATCGCAGGAGCTATCGAAGACGGCAACCTGTACTACGCCTGGGACAAGGTCAGCGGTCTGCGCAGCGCTCTCGCCGCGTTCGAGGCGCGGCTCGGCAAGGAAGTCACCGAGGACGGCGAGATCTTCCAGCGGTTCACCGGCCAGGACCTGGACGGGGCGAAGGTCGCCACCGCGGCCATCGCCTTCGCCCGCTCCCACCGAGCCGGCCGACTCCTGCACCCGGCCGAGCAGATCAAGGACGACGCCGTACGTCAGGCCGTCCTCGACAGCGAGCAGCGCAGCCGACGCGTCTTCGCTGACCTCAACGACTGACCTGTCACCGCGGTTGGGGGCCACCGGCCCAGGGGGTTCGGGGAAGACCCGCAGCCGTTGTCGGTCAGGCCGCCAGCGAGAAGGCCCGCGTGGGGTTGTCCTTCCAGGTCAGCTTCCGCCTGCGGTAGGCGTCGAAGGCGGCGGAGCGCAGGGAGTGCCGGGAGTGCAGGGCGACCGCCTCGGGTGGGGCGCCCGCGTCGAGCAGGGCCTGGATGCAGCCGCGCCGCATCGAGTGGCCGGTGATACGGCGTACGGCGGCGCGTGCCCTTCGGGTGGAGGCCCGCCATGTCTTGAGGATGGCGTTGGCCTCCTCCACGGTGGGCGCGGCGTCGGCGGCCGCGCGGGCTTGTCGTCTGTCCCGGGCGGCAGTTTCCCGCTCTTCCGTTGTCGGGGTGGGGGCGAGCTCGGCGGCGCGGGCGGTGGCGGTGATGATGTCGCTGACGGTCTCGGCGGTGATGCCGCCGCGGCGCTTGGGGTCCTTGCTGTGGCGGCCGGCCGCCTTGGCGCCGATGTTGCCGTGGCGGTCGATGCGGCGCAGCAGCGGGCCGGGGCTGAGCTGGCCGTCGTCGGCGAGGACGTCCAGCCACTCGCGCAGGGCGTGGATCGGGCACACCTCGATCTCGCCGGGGGCCAGGATGCGCACCTCCTGGCCGCGCGCGGCCTGGTCCGCCTTCGACCGGCGGATCTTGACGATCAGTGCGGGATGCTCGACCGTCCGCTCGGCCTCGTCGGTGACCTCCACCGTGGTGATGGTGACGTCGTGGAGGTTGAGCCGGGCGGGCTCGCTCGCGCGGCCGGCCATCCACCAGGCGATCAGCAGCACCGCGGCGTCCCGCTTGCCGCGCGGCGTGGTGCGGTCCAAGGTGCGCACCATCGTGCGCAGTTCGTCCAGGTCGACGCCGTCGGCCTGCAGCGGGCCCGGCTCCACCTCCGGGTCGTCGGCCTCCTCCCCGGCGCGGTGCCGGATGATCTGCAGACAGGCCTTGATCTCGGCGTCGCCGAGCGGGCGGTTCTTGACCGCGCGCATCGCCCGCAGCGTGCCGAAGTGCGTCTCCAGGGTGGTGGCGGGGTGGCCGCGGTCGCCCAGGTCGGACAGGTGGGAGAGCACGGCGCCGTCCTCGGTGGTGCCCCAGCCCTGCTCGGCGCACCAGGTGGTGAACGCCCGCCAGCGGGTGCCGCGGGCGCTGCGGGAGTTGGCCGGGACGGCGTCGATGAGCTTGCGGGCGGCCGAGCCGGACATCCGCATGCCGTCGGTGGTGACCACGTCCGCCGCCGCGCGGCGCCGGACCGGAGCGCGCTCGCCCGCCGGGACCAGCTCGGTGGACGTGTCCTGCAGCAGCAGGCCGCTCCCGTTCTCCTCACGCCCGTCCGCCTCGATGGCCACCGTCCGATCCCTTCGCCGCCGCCCGCGCGTCCCTGTCATGACCTCGCCGGATGCTGATTCCGGGTAAGTGGAGGGTATCTGGAATCAGGCCCCGAAGCGATCACCCAGTCGTGTAGTTGAATCACAGACAAGTTGTCCCGTCCTTCGTCATCTTGTCGCTGTCCCGGGTGAAGTTGTTCAGTTCGCTGTTCGTCCCGGGGCAGATTGCCTCTCGCTGCGTATGCACCGGGGCAGGTGTCCCAAGGTGTCTTGTCGCTCGCTGTTGTCTGTCCCGCTTCGTATTCGCTCTCAGGGGCGGTTTGGACGCTGATCCGTTGCTGGCTGACGGGCTGTGTGGCTCTCTGGTGATCAGGGTTGTGCGTTCGCTCTGGTGAGGGGGCCGGGTGACTGCCGAAGCGTTCGCCGATGTCGGGCACGGCGTTTTGGAGGTCGAGTACGTCGATGAGGACCGCGTACGCCGTCGTGAGCCTCTGTCGACGGTGTGGACGGCGAGGTTCGAATCGCTGCCGCCGGTGCGGAAGGTGCGTACGTACGACGGGCAGCGGTCGGTGACGAGGGACTACTGGTCGACGACGATGCGGAGGGCTCTCGTATGTGAGTCGCGGCTGGAGCGCGATCACGCGATGCTGATGGACTTCGATTCGCAGGTGACGGGGCTGGTGTCGCAGCCGTTCCGACTGTTCTGGCCCACGCGCCGGGGACGGCTGGGGCACGTCCCGGACTTCTTCGCCCGTCGTGCCGACGGTGTCGGGGTGGTGGTCGACGTGCGTCCGGAGGACCAGATCGAGGCAGCCGATGCCGAGGCGTTCGCGGCGACCGAGCGGGCCTGTGAACTGGCGGGCTGGTCGTTCCGGCGGGTGGGGGTGATCAGCCCGGTCCTGCTGGCGAACGTGCGCTGGCTGCGCGGCTACGGCCATCCCCGCTGCTGGCGGCAGGAGACGGCCGGGCGGTTACTGGAGGTGTTCGCCGAGCCGAGGGCGCTGTTCGCCGGGGCGGAGGCGGCCGGGGACCGGATCGCGGTGCTGCCGGTGCTCTACCACCTGCTCTGGCGAGGGATGTTGGCCACGGATGTGGAGTCGCAGGTTTTGGGGCCGGACTGCATGGTCCGTCGGCCACAGACGGGAGTCGAGCCGTGGTGATGCGCGATCCGTTGGTGGTCCGGCCTGGCGACCGGGTCCGGTTCGACGGCCAAGTGCAGACGGTCGCCGGGCTGTCGGGGATGCTGGTGCGTCTGGCGGACGCGGCGGGCGGCACGAGCACGATGCATCTGCCGACGCTGATGATGTTGCCCGGCTTCGAGGTGCTCGGCTCCGGCAGCCGGAGGGTGATGCCCGCGGGGCTGCTCGACCACGTCCCCGCGGCTCAGACCGAGGAAGTCTTGTGGTGGCACCGGCACATGGTCGAGCTGCGCACGGGACTGCCACCTGATGCTCCACAAGGGGCCACGCCGCGGCCTGAGTACGACCCGGTCACGCGGACGCTGGCCGAGCGCGAGGCGTCCAAGGCCGCCGAGTTGTCGGCCGAGCTGGGGCGGCCGGTCAGTGCACACACGGTGCGCTGGCGGCGGCGCCGTCACCAGGAGCGGGGCGTCGCGGGCATGGTCGACGGGCGGCACGCGCCGCGCCGGCCGGTGCACGGAGGGCTCCGGCCGGAAGTCGTGGACGAGTTGCAGCAGTTGATGAGCCAGGCCACGGACGGCTCGACTCGGACGGTCAGCTACTACTTCGAGCGTGTCAGCAAGACGGTCAAGGACAAGTACGGGCCGGAAGCGGTGCCGAAGCGGTCGGCGTTCTACCGGATGTTCCAGCGCCTGGAGCGCGGCCGGCACACCACCGGGTCGGCGCGCACACGCCGGTCCCTGGCAAATCAGCCCGAGGGTGCCTTCGGCCAGGTGACGGTCTGCCGGCCGGGCGAGTTGATGGAGATCGACTCCACTCCGTTCGACGCGTTGGTACGCCTGGACCAGGGCGTGGTGGGCAGGGTCGAGCTGACCGGGCTGGTTGACGTCGCCACCCGCACGGTCACCGCGGCGGTGCTGCGGCCGACGACGAAGTCAGTCGATGCGGCCTTGCTGCTGGCTCGCTCGGTGACACCGGCGCCGATGCGCCCGGGCTGGACGGAGGCTCTGCGCATGGAGCGGTCGGTGCTGCCCTACCGGCGGTTGCTCGCCCTGGACGAGCGGCTGCGGCACGCGGCGGCGGTCCCGCTGATCATTCCCGAGGCGATCGTGGTGGACGGCGGCAAGGCGTTCCTGTCGAAGAACTTCCACATGGCCTGCGACGCGTTCGGCACCGAGGTGATCCATGCGCCGCCCAGGACACCGACGCACAAGCCGCACATCGAACGCACGCTGGGATCGGTGGCCACCATGTTCGCGCAGTTCGTCTCGGGGCACACCGGCCGTTCGACCGAGCACCGCGGGAGCCGGGTCGAGGACGAGCCACTGTGGTCGCTGCCGCAGTTGCAGGAACTGCTGGAAGAGTGGATCACCGCCAAGTTTACCGACCGTGATTTGTGCTGTTCGTGATGTCCGTTCGAGCCTGTGGCGTGGA
>CBFHCJ010000283.1:0-8179 GCA_965654005.1 uncultured Streptomyces sp.
GCAGCACGAGCAGCAGCAGGGGAGCGGCCACACCGATCGTTTCGTACGTCGGTACGCAACCGACCGCGACCGTGGAAGCGCCGGTCAGCAGCAGCGAGGCGACGAGGACCGGCCGGCGTCCGCGCCGGTCTCCGATGTGCCCGAACAACACCGACCCCAAGGGGCGCGCCACAAAGCCGACGCCGAACGTCGCGAAGGCGGCCAGTGTGCCCGCCACCGGCGAGAACGTCGGGAAGAACAGCGGTCCCAGGACCAGGGCCGCCGCTGTCCCGTAGACGAAGAAGTCGTAGAACTCGATGGCCGTCCCGGCGAGCGAGGCGGCCGCGAGCCGGAGCATCGAGGGAGCCCTTACAGTGCGTACATCGTGCATGCTGCGTCAACTACCCACGGTGATCAGGGGTTACGGGGGTGTGCGGGGGCTTGGAGCACTCGGCGGGCGGGCGGGCGTGCGCCCGGGGGATGCTGGAGCCCCAGCTCGTACGGGAGCGGAAAGGGGGGCGGGAAGCCCGGCAAACGGCGAGATGACGGCGACTCGGTTGCCGGGAATCGGCTGGGCGGGTACGCCGGTCGCTTCATGGCCGGAGTGCGGGCCGTCGCCTGCTCGGAGCATCGTGATAAACCGGAGCTGAGCAACGGTCCGCCATGGGCCGGCAGACCCGAATGCATCCGGAGGAACCGTGCCCCGCACCCTCGCCAACGCCCCCATCATGATCCTCAACGGCCCCAACCTGAACCTCCTCGGGCAGCGCCAGCCGAAGATCTACGGCTCGGACACGCTCGCGGACGTGGAGGCCCTGTGCGCGAAGACGGCGGCCGCGTACGGGGGCACGGTGGACTTCCGGCAGTCCAATCACGAGGGCGAACTGGTGGAGTGGATCCACGAGGCACGGCTGAACCACGCCGGGATCGTGATCAACCCCGCCGCCTACTCGCACACCTCCGTCGCCATCCTGGATGCGCTCGACACCTGCGACGGGCTGCCGGTGGTGGAGGTCCATATCTCCAACGTCCACCAGCGCGAGCAGTTCAGGCACCACTCCTATGTCTCACAGCGCGCCGACAGCGTCATCGCCGGGTGCGGGGTGCAGGGGTACGCGTTCGCAGTGGAGCGGATCGCGACGTTGGCGAGGGCGGGGCGCACGGAGGCGTGACCCGGCTTGGCAGGAGTGAATCGGAGGGATGTAGTCCGGTTGCCAGTGGTGGGTGCCACGATCAACTCATGAACTTCTTCCACGGATTGGTCGTGCCGGATCTGCCACAACAGCCCGGGTCCGAGACTCATCGGCTGGGCACCTACCGCCCGGCGGACGACGAGGCGTTCCCACCCGCGCACTGAACCGTGCCGGCGCAGCTGTCCCAGGTCACCGAGGTCGGCGTCGGCCGCGACGTGCGCATCATGCTCACCGGCTGGGACGTGTGGCCCGGTTCGGTGACCTTACGGCTGGGCGTCTTCCTGCGGACCATCCAGGAGGGCGGCGCGGGGCGGCCGGTTCACTGGGGCGGCGGCCGGGGCGGCGCCGGAGCCCTGTGCTTCGGCCTGCTGCTCGCGGACGGTCGGCGGGTGACCACCCTGGACGGAAATCCATGGCCCGCGCCCACGGAGGGGCCGCCCCGGCCGACGCTCCAACTGCGCGGTGGCGCCGGTGGCGGTTTCCACTACGCCATCCAGTTGCACCTCTCGCAGTTGCCGCCCGCGGGCCCGACGCAACTGGTCGTGGAGTGGCCCGACAAGGGCGTGCCCGAGACGCGCACCGCGATCGATGCGACGGCACTGCGGGACACGGGTCGCCGACGCCGTGGAGATCTGGCCGGGGCAGGAGGAGGGGCGCAGGCGGCGGAAGAGCGGAATTGCCCGGTGGGGGAGGAGAGGAGCGCCAAGGACTTCCTGACCGTCAGCTCGGGACCCTCGGAGATCATGGCCACACCCGCCACGGTCGCCATCGTCGATCCGGCAAAGTGCCTCGGTCACTGTCACTACGACGGTGGGCGGAGATACCGAACGGCAGCCCGCTGCTCCCCTGAAGGCAGAGACGCCCGTGCCTGTAGAGGCGCCTTTTTGTCTCAGAGCCGCCCCGCCTCCACGATCCGGCGCAGAAACGCTGCGTACGCGCTGCGGGATTTCGTCCTGGAGCAGCAGGAACGCTCGGCTGAGCACGCCGGGGCCGCCGGCCGAGGGCGGGGGTCGAGGGACCGGCGGCCCGTACCGCGCAGGAGTCGTCATCCTGTGCGGGGCTGCTTCCAGTTGACCGCGCAACCATGTGTGCCGGGAGCGCGCGCAGGACACCGGCGAGTGTGAACGGTTCACACGGGGTGCGTGCGCCTGCCCTTACGTTGAGTGAGTCGACGGATGCTCGGCGCTCACCACCCGCGCGCGTGCCACTCCGGCAGGTGCGGACGCTCTGCGCCCAGCGTGGTGTCGTTGCCGTGCCCGGGGTAGACCCAGGTCTCGTCCGGGAGCACGTCGAAGATCTTCGTCTCGACGTCGTGGATGAGGCTGGCGAAGGCCTTCGGGTCCTTGAACGTGTTGCCGACGCCGCCCGGGAAGAGGCAGTCGCCGGTGAACAAATGCGGGTGTCCGTGCGGGTCGTCGTAGACGAGGACGATCGAGCCGGGCGTGTGGCCCACCAGATGGCGCGCGGTGAGCTCCACACGCCCCACCCGGATCGTGTCACCGTCGTCGACCGGGATGTCGGTCGGTACGGGGATGCCCTCGGCGTCGTGACGCCCCGCATACGTACGCGCGTCTGTGGCCGCGACGACCTCGGCGAGCGCCTGCCAGTGGTCGGGGTGCCGATGGGTCGTGACGACGGACGCGATGCCGTCGTCGCCGATCATGCCGAGCAGTGTGTGCGCGTCGTTGGCCGCGTCGATCAGCAACTGCTCGTCGGTGGCCCGGCAGCGCAGCAGATAGGCGTTGTTGCCCCATGGGCCGACCGCGATCTTCGTGATCATCAGGTCCTGCAGCTCATGCACATCGGCAGGGCCGCCGACCTTCACCGCTCCGCTGTACGTCATGGCGGCAGCCTATAGCGGGAGCGGTTCCCGGAGCGGCCGGGGGCGTCAGCGCGCTACAGCGGAGGAAGGGCCGGCAGCGCACCGCCCTTCACGGTGAGCGCGGAGCCGTCGCGGCGCCCTGCGAGCCAGCCCAGCAGGTCGGCGGCCGGCCCCTCGACCACGATCGGGCCGCCCTCCGCCTCTCCGCCCGTGGTCCAGACCCGGCCGTTGTCGGCGGCCAGCCCCGTCGAGGGCACATCCTTGTGTCCACTGAACCGCTCTGCCAGGAAGTCGATCTCCCGCTCCACGAACTCCGTCGGCAGATCCTCCAGCTCGTACCCGATCCCGAGGTCCACGTGGTGCAGCTCGACCTCGGCCCACCGCCGGAACGGCACGCAGGCCGCCGAGTCGGTGACGCCGTTGCGCAGCTCCACCGTGCGCGACCAGTCCGCGGGCACGGCCCCGGCCGCCTGGAAGCGGGCCGCGCTCGCGCGCAGGTCGGCGAGCTGGACGTCCAGGGGTCGCGGAGCGTCCCGTTCGATGTCGGCGTCCCGCGCCTCGGCCGAGACGTACATGGGGCGCCCCTCGAGGACGTTGACGAGAGCGTCGGCGTTGCGGGCGAGGTGGGCGACGATGTGGCCGCGACTCCAGCCGGGCAGCCGTGACGGCTCGGCCGCGGCAGCGTTGTTCAGTTGAGCGGCTGCGGTGAGCAGTCGTTCGGTTGCGTCACGTAGAGATGCCAGGTCGCGCGCGTGATCAATCATGAGACCGACCCTAGCTCCGCCACTCCTTCGGGTGAAGGAAGTGAACCAAGCCCGCAAATCGAATGCACGTGCTATATGGTCGAGTGCGGCGTCGGGCATGCTGGATGGCTGGGAGTTGTTATGAACCCAGGAATCCGACCGGCGTTGTCAGTGGCTCCCCCTAGTCTGAGATTGCAGGGGCCTCGCCCCTGTCGCTTCTCTCAAGAAAGGTGCGGACCGGCGTGGCCGACCGTCTCATCGTCCGTGGCGCGCGCGAGCACAACCTGAAGAATGTCTCGCTCGACCTGCCGCGCGACTCGCTCATCGTCTTCACGGGCCTGTCGGGGTCGGGCAAGTCCTCGCTGGCCTTCGACACGATCTTCGCCGAGGGACAGCGGCGCTACGTGGAGTCACTGTCGTCGTACGCCCGGCAGTTCCTCGGCCAGATGGACAAGCCGGACGTCGACTTCATCGAGGGACTCTCGCCTGCGGTCTCCATCGATCAGAAGTCGACCTCGCGCAACCCGCGCTCGACGGTCGGCACGATCACCGAGGTCTACGACTACCTGCGTCTGCTCTTCGCGCGCATCGGCAAGCCGCACTGCCCCGAGTGCGGCCGCCCGATCTCGCGCCAGTCGCCGCAGGCCATCGTCGACAAGGTCCTGGAGCTGCCGGAGGGGAGTCGGTTCCAGGTGCTGTCGCCGCTGGTGCGCGAGCGCAAGGGGGAGTTCGTCGACCTCTTCGCCGACCTCCAGACCAAGGGCTACAGCCGCGCCCGCGTGGACGGCGAGACGATCCAGCTGTCCCACCCGCCCACACTGAAGAAGCAGGAGAAGCACACCATCGAGGTGGTCGTCGACCGCCTCACGGTGAAGGGGCATGTCGGGGACGCGCAAAAAGAACACAGCGCCAAGCGCCGCCTCACCGACTCCGTGGAGACCGCACTCGGTCTGTCCGGCGGCATGGTCGTGCTCGACTTCGTCGACCTCCCCGAGGACGACCCCGAGCGCGAGCGCATGTACTCGGAGCACCTGTACTGTCCGTACGACGACCTGTCCTTCGAGGAGCTGGAGCCCCGCTCCTTCTCCTTCAACTCGCCCTTCGGCGCCTGCCCCGAGTGCACCGGCATCGGGACGCGCATGGAGGTGGACCCCGAGCTCATCGTTCCGGACGAGGAGAAGAGCCTCGACGAGGGCGCCATCCACCCCTGGTCGCACGGGCACACCAAGGACTACTTCGGCCGCCTCATCGGAGCCCTCGCGGACGCGTTGGGATTCCGCACCGACATCCCCTTCGCGGGCCTGCCGCAGCGCGCCAAGAAGGCCCTGCTCTACGGTCACAAGACGCAGATCGAGGTCCGCTACCGCAACCGGTACGGGCGCGAACGCGTGTACACGACGCCCTTCGAAGGCGCCGTCCCCTTCGTGAGGCGCCGGCACAGCGAGGCCGAGAGCGACGCCAGCCGCGAGCGCTTCGAAGGCTACATGCGCGAGGTGCCCTGCCCCGGCTGTGAGGGCACCCGCCTCAAGCCGATCGTCCTCGCGGTCACGATCATGGGCAAGTCGATCGCAGAGGTCTCCGCGATGTCGATCAGCGACTGTGCGGACTTCCTGCGCGACCTGAAACTCGACGCCCGCGACAAGAAGATCGCCGAGCGGGTCCTGAAGGAGGTCAACGAACGGCTGCGGTTCCTGGTCGACGTCGGCCTGGACTACCTGTCGCTGAACCGCGCGGCCGGCACCCTCTCCGGCGGCGAGGCCCAGCGCATCCGCCTGGCCACCCAGATCGGCTCCGGTCTCGTCGGCGTCCTGTACGTGCTCGACGAGCCGTCCATCGGCCTGCACCAGCGCGACAACCACCGGCTGATCGAGACCCTGGTCCGGCTGCGCGACATGGGCAACACGCTCATCGTCGTCGAGCACGACGAGGACACCATCAAGGTCGCCGACTGGGTCGTCGACATCGGCCCCGGCGCGGGCGAGCACGGCGGCAAGGTCGTGCACAGCGGCTCCCTGAAGGAGTTGCTCGCCAACGCCGAGTCGCAGACCGGTCAGTACCTGTCCGGCAAGAAATCCATCCCGGTGCCCGACATCCGCCGCCCGCACGACCCGTCCCGCCGGCTCACGGTGCACGGCGCCCGTGAGAACAACCTGCAGGACATCGACGTGTCCTTCCCGCTGGGCGTGTTCACGGCCGTCACGGGCGTGTCCGGCTCCGGAAAGTCGACGCTGGTCAACGACATCCTGTACACGCACCTGGCCCGCGAGCTGAACGGCGCGAGGAACGTCCCCGGCCGGCACACGCGGGTGGACGGCGACGACCTCGTCGACAAGGTCGTGCACGTCGACCAGTCGCCCATCGGCCGTACACCGCGGTCGAACCCGGCGACGTACACCGGCGTCTTCGACCACGTCCGCAAGCTGTTCGCCGAGACCACCGAGGCGAAGGTCCGGGGCTACCTGCCCGGCCGCTTCTCCTTCAACGTCAAGGGCGGCCGCTGTGAGAACTGCGCGGGCGACGGCACGATCAAGATCGAGATGAATTTCCTCCCGGACGTCTATGTCCCCTGCGAGGTCTGCCACGGCGCCCGCTACAACCGGGAGACCCTGGAGGTCCACTACAAGGGCAAGTCCATCGCCGACATCCTGAACATGCCGATCGAGGAGGCCCTGCACTTCTTCGAAGCCGTCCCTGCGATCGCCCGCCACCTGACGACGCTGCACGACGTGGGCCTCGGTTACGTTCGTCTCGGCCAGTCGGCGACCACTCTGTCCGGCGGTGAGGCCCAGCGCGTGAAGCTCGCCAGCGAGCTGCAGAAGCGGTCCACCGGACGCACGGTCTACGTCCTGGACGAGCCGACCACAGGTCTGCACTTCGAGGACATCAGCAAGCTGCTGAAGGTGCTCGGCGGACTGGTCGACAAGGGCAACACGGTCATCGTCATCGAGCACAACCTCGATGTCATCAAGACCGCCGACTGGGTCGTCGACATGGGTCCCGAGGGCGGCGCGGGCGGCGGTCTCGTGGTCGCCGAGGGCACGCCCGAGGAGGTCGCCGGGGTCCCTGCCAGCCACACGGGCAAGTTCCTGCGCGAGATCCTCGGCGCCGATCGCATCAGCGACGCGGCCTCGGTGAAGGCTCCACGCAAGACGGCGGCCAGAAAGGCGGTCGCGGCCGCGTCGACCGCGAAGAAGACGGCGACTGCCAAGACGGTGAGGACCACCAACAACGCGGCGACTAAGAAGGCGGACGGGATTGCCACGAAGGCGGCACCCGCGAAGAAGTCGGCACCCGCGAAGAAGACCACGCGGGCACGCAAGCCCTGACCCGCGCGGACACGGCCCGACCCTCCCGGAGAATTCGGTTGCCCCGCGGGAACTCCCCGCGGGACACCGTGCGTCAGAGGCTCCCTGGGCGACCGGCTCCGCCCGGCGCACGACGGGGGCGTCCTCACGTTCGACACCTGCGCGCCGGAGTTGGCCGGCCACGCTCGCCGGGACCGGCGCGGGCGCTGCGCGGCTGAACGCCCGCTACGGCCCGGTCAGCTCGGCCGCGTACGGCGGTTCCGCACCGGCCCGGGAGCAGGTGATCGCCGCGGCGCGGGCCGCGAAACTCAGCAGCTCGGTCCAGCCCTCGGCGCCCAGGCCGGCCACTCCGGCCGCCGAGAGGGCATCGCGGACGGCCAGTCCCTGCAGCAGCGCCGCGTTGACCGTGTCGCCGGCGCCGATCGTGTCCACGACCTCGACCCGCACACCCGGCACGGAGTGCTCCGCCCCGTCGCGGGTGAAGGCCGTGAGCCCGTCGCCGCCATGCGTGATCACGACGGCCGCGGGGCCCGAGGCCAGCCACTCGCGCGGGGTGCCGCCCAGCCACTCCGCGTCCTCCGCGGAGAGTTTGAGCAGCGACACCGACGGCAGCCAGCTCTTGAACCGGGCTCGGTAGGCGTCGGGGTCCGGGATCAGCCCCGTGCGGATGTTCGGGTCGAGCGCGGTGAACACACCCTGTGCGGCGGCGCTGCGCATCAAATCCTCGTACGCGCTCGCTCCCGGCTCGAGGACCAGCGAGCAGGTGCCGAACGACACGGCCCGAGTACCCTCAGGAAGACGTGCCGGTGCCGTGAACAGCCGGTCGGCGGTGCCGTCGACGTAGAAGGAGTACGCGGCCGAGCCGTGCTCGTCGACCGTGGCGACCGCCAGCGTGGTCGGTTCGGTGCCGCGCTGCACGGCCGAGACGTCCACACCCGCCTCGCGCAGCCCGTCGAGCAGGGCCTCTCCGAAGGCGTCGTAGGAGGTGCGGGAGCAGAAGGCCGTGGGGGAGCCGAGACGGCCGAGCGCGACGGCCGTGTTGTACGGCCCGCCGCCCCGTACCGGCTGCAACGGTGCGAGCGCGCCCGGGCCCTGCGGTACCAGGTCGATCAGGGCCTCACCGGCGACGACGATCAC
>CBFHCJ010000284.1:0-8168 GCA_965654005.1 uncultured Streptomyces sp.
GGCGAACAGCGGCGTCGCGAACATCAGCAGCATGATCGTGCCGTGCATCGTGAACGCCTGGTTGAACTGCTCGTTCGACATGATCTGCAGGCCCGGACGGGCCAGCTCGGCGCGCATGAGCAGGGCCATGACGCCGCCGATGAGGAAGAACGCGAACGACGTGGCCAGATACAGCGTGCCGATCGTCTTGTGGTCGGTGGTGGTCAGCCACTTGACGACGACGTTGCCGGGTCGCCTGCGCCGGACCGGCAGCTCGTTCTCGTACGAGTCCTCAGCTGCCGCGGCACCCTGGGGTTCGTTGAGGATGCTCACAGGTTGTTCGTCTCCCGGTTCTTCTCGTGGCTCGTCTGTGCGATGCCGGCGGGAATGTAACCGGTCTGCCCCTTCTTGGCGAGGTCCTTGAGGTGCTGCTCGTAGCGCTCGGGGGAGACGACCTTCACGTTGAACAGCATCCGGGAATGGTCGACGCCGCAGAGCTCGGCGCACTTGCCCCTGAAGGTTCCCTCCTGATCGGGGGTCACCTGGAAGGCGTTGGTGTGGCCCGGGATGACGTCCATCTTCATCAGGAACGGCACCACCCAGAAGGAGTGGATGACGTCACGCGAGGTGAGGATGAAGCGGACCGTCTCTCCCTTGGGAAGCCAGAGGGTCGGGCCGGGCATGTTGGTCTGCGGGTTCCGCGTGGCGGGCGTACCGAAGTCGTAGACACCGCCGGCGTTCGCCGGGAAGTCCTTCGTGTACCGGTCCGGAATCGCGTTCAGGTTCGGATCGGTCTTCGCGTCGCCCGTCACCCCGGGGACCGGGGTGACGTAGTTGAAGCCCCAGCTCCACTGATAGCCGACGACGTTGATGGTGACGTCGGGCTTCTTGGAGAGGTCCAGGAGCTTCGACTCGTCGCGGGCCGTGAAGTAGAAGAGCACCGAGACGATGATGAGCGGGACCACCGTGTACAGCGCCTCGATCGGCATGTTGTACCGGGTCTGCGGAGGAACCTCGACCTTGGTCCGGCTGCGCCGGTGGAAGAAAGCACTCCACAGGATCAGGCCCCAGACCAGCACGCCGGTGGCGAGCGCGGCAGCCCAGGACCCCTGCCACAGGGAGAGGACCCGCGGAGCCTCTTCCGTGACCGGGGTGGGCATACCAAGGCGGGGGAAGTCCTTGTATGTACAACCGGTGGCGGTCGCCAGGACCAGGCCCGCGGTCATTGCCTGCAGCAGCTTCCGCCGCATCGGGCGCCGCGGCGAGCGGTCGGAGCCGTTGGGACTCACGTAGCGCCTTCCCGAGAGTCTCGCCCGCGCGGTCGGCTGCGGCCTTCTCGCTGGTCGGTCGCCGCCCTGCGTCGGGCAGGGGTTTGGATGTTTATGCGGACCAAACCCTACTGGACGCCTTCCGGCGGGTTGCGGGGAGGGTGCCATACGCGCCGCGGGGTCGCCCCGAAGGGGTGGAGTGGGGCAGATGGGGCGCCCAATAGCTCGGAGATGCGGCTTGTGCGGCGAGTGCGGGTTGTCTACGGATGATCGCTCCCACGCGGCGGAGCCGCACATCGCCGCTGTCCCGCGCCCCTCAGGTCCGCTGCACCTACCCGACGTTTTAGCGTTGCTGTGTGGCCTACTTCGACGCTGCTTCCGCTGCTCCCCTTCATCCCGTCGCCCGCCAGGCGCTGCAGGCTTCGCTGGACGAGGGGTGGGCCGATCCCGCCCGGCTGTACCGCGAGGGACGGCGGGCCCGTCTCCTGCTGGACGCGGCGCGCGAGGCGTCCGCGGAGGCGGTGGGCTGCCGCCCGGACGAACTGGTCTTCACCCCGTCGGGCACACGGGCGGTGCACTCGGGCATCGAGGGGGCGCTGGCGGGCCGCCGCCGGGTCGGACGCCACCTGATCGTGTCAGCGGTCGAACACTCCTCGGTGCTCCACTCTGCGGAGGTGTTCGAGGCGGGCGGCGGGACGGTGACAGAGGTGCCGGTGTCCCGCGCGGGCACTGCCACCCCCGAGGCGTACGGGGCCGCGCTGCGCCCCGACACCGCGCTGGCCTGCCTCCAGTCGGCCAACCATGAGGTGGGGACGGTGCAGCCGGTGGCCGAGGTGGCCGAGGTGTGCCGTGCGGCCGGGGTGCCGCTGCTGGTGGACGCGGCGCAGTCGCTGGGCTGGGGTCCGGTGGAGGGCGACTGGTCGGTCCTCGCGGCCAGTGCGCACAAATGGGGCGGACCGTCGGGTGTCGGGCTTCTCGTCGTACGCAAAGGCGTGCGGTTCGCGCCCCAAGGGCCCGGGGACGAGCGGGAGTCGGGGCGGGCCGCCGGGTTCGAGAACATCCCGGCGATCGTGGCGGCCGCGGCCTCGCTGCGGGCGGTGCGGGCGGAGGCGGCCGTGGAGGCGGTACGGCTGCGGGAGCTGACGGAGCGGATCCGGGCGCGGGTGCCGGAACTGGTCCCCGATGCGGAGGTGGTGGGCGATCCGGTCCTCCGGCTGCCCGGGGTCGTCACCTTCTCCTGTCTCTATGTCGACGGGGAGGCGTTGCTGCACGAGCTGGACCGCGCGGGCTTCTCGGTGTCGTCCGGCTCGTCCTGTACGAGCAGCACTCTGACGCCGAGCCATGTGCTGAGGGCGATGGGGGTGCTCAGCGAGGGCAACGTCCGGGTGTCGCTGCCGCCCGGGACACCGGCGGAGGAGGTCGAACGATTCCTTTCGGTGCTGCCGGGTGCGGTGGCACAGGTACGCGAGAAGGTCGGGGCGCCGGCTCCGCGGACGGTCACGTCGGTCACGTCGGTCACGCGCCCCGAGACCGTCGTCGACTCCCTGGGCAAGCGCTGCCCGATCCCGGTGATCGAGCTGGCGAAGGTCTTCGGGGACGTCCCGGTGGGCGGCACCGTACGCGTCCTGTCGGACGACGAGGCGGCGCGCCTGGACATTCCGGCGTGGTGCGAGATGCGGGGGCAGGAGTACGTCGGCGAGGAACCGGCGGAACGGGGTACTGCGTACCTGGTCCGCCGACTCTCCTAGGTATACGGCTCTTACGGCTGTGACGTGAGGCTGCGCGTCATACCAGGTACGCCTGGACCTCCGCCGCCGCCTCGTCGCCGTACGCCTTGGTGAAGCGGCCCATGAAGTGGGCGCGGCGCAGCTGGTACTCCTGGGTGCCCAGCGTCTCGATGACCAGCGTCGCGAGCATGCAGCCGACCTGGGCCGCGCGCTCCAGCGAGACGCCCCAGACCAGGCCCGACAGGAAGCCCGCGCGGAAGGCATCGCCGACGCCCGTCGGGTCGACCTTCGCCGTCTCCTCAGGCACGCCGACCTCGATGGGGTCCTCGCCGGACCGCTCGATGCGCACGCCCCGCGAGCCGAGCGTGGTCACCCGGTGGCCGACCTTGGCCAGGATCTCGGAGTCCGACCAGCCCGTCTTGGTCTCGATGAGCCCCTTCTCGTACTCGTTGGAGAAGAGGTAGGTCGCCCCGTCCAGCAGTATCCCGATCTCGTCGCCGTTCATACGCGCGATCTGCTGCGAGAAGTCCGCGGCGAACGGAATGGACCGGGAGCGGCACTCCTCGGTGTGACGCAGCATCGCCTCGGGGTCGTCGGCGCCGATCAGCACCAGGTCGAGCCCGCCCACCCGGTCGGCGACCGTCTTCAGCTCGATGAGCCGGGCCTCGCTCATCGCACCGGTGTAGAAGGAGCCGATCTGGTTGTGGTCGGCGTCGGTGGTGCAGACGAAGCGGGCGGTGTGCTGGGTCTCCGAGATGCGCACGGAGTCCGTGTCCACTCCGCTGCGGTCCAGCCACGCCCGGTAGTCGTCGAAGTCGGAACCGGCCGCGCCCACCAGGATCGGCTTGGTACGGAGCTGCCCCATACCGAAGGCGATGTTCGCGCCCACCCCGCCACGGCGTACGTCGAGGCGGTCGACCAGGAAGGAGAGGGAGACCGTGTGCAGTTGGTCCGCGACGAGCTGGTCGGCGAAGCGGCCGGGGAAGGTCATCAGGTGGTCGGTGGCGATGGAGCCGGTGACTGCGATACGCACGGCGAGGACACGCTCCTGCGGAGGAGGGGGATTGACAGTTCACGCTACCCGGTCGGCTCGGCCCTCTGAAGCAGGCGAAACTACCCGATAGTAGACCTTTCTTCGTGGGCTCGACCGCGCCTACGGTTTCCCTATGGCGAAGATCGAGTTCCACGGCACCGCTCCGCTGGACCTGGAGGGCGATCTGGCGTCGCTGCCCGGCGACAGCGCCCGCATGGCTGCGCACTGGGCGGCGCCCGCCAAGACGGCTCCAGCGCCGGTCTCCCCGTCCCTCATCCAGGGTGTCAGCGTGCCGCCCTCCTCGGCCCGCCTCCTGGACGCGATGTCCGACTACGGGGACTGACCGGGGCGCGCCGACGAGGGTTCCCCGGCGGGCGCGCTCGTCAGGGAACCGTGCGCTCCCCCGCTGCGTCCCATCGCCGTCCCCCGTATGGGGGAGGCGGTGTACGACCCTCCTGTGGCCCTCCGTGGTACGGCGGGGTCTGCTGGGGCAGAGTGGAACCGAAGGAGCGATGCGGTGGACATCGAGCGACCTGACGACACGAGTGACGCCCCCGAGGTCACCGGGGTCACGGGGGTCACCGAGGTCACCGAGGTCACCGAGGTCACCGAGGAAACGGGCGGTCCCGCGCCGCGCCGACGGCGCTCCCCCGTGGTGGTCGCCTCGGTCGCGGCTGCGGTCCTGCTCGTCGGGGGTGGCGGGGCGTATCTCGCCGCGACCGCGTCCGGCGGCTCGGGCGACCTCTCGAGGCCGGGCGGTGACGGCACTCCCCCGGCGCTGGCCCTCGACGGCTACAGCAAGGGCGGCACACCGGGCATCGCGGTGGGCGAGCCCAATCCGTACGGCACGACGTACACCGTCAAGGGCAAGCTTCCCGACGGGCCGAAGTCGGCACCCGTGTACTGGGCGAAGGGCGAGGTGACCAAGGACGAGGTGGCCCGGTTGGCCCGGGCGCTGGACCTCAGCGGCACACCGCGGCTCGTCGGCGACACCTGGCAGGTGGGGGCCGCCAAGGACGGCGCCGAGTCGAATCTGCGGGTGAGCAGGACCGCGCCGGGGACGTGGACGTTCAGCTCGTACGTACGGGGCGGCGACACCTGTGCGAGGGGCAAGGTGTGCAGGCCGACCGGGGCGGGCATGGCGGGGGTGCGGCCGGGGCCGGTGAGCGAGGAGACGGCGGAGAAGACGGCCGCTCCCGTGCTCGAGGCGGTCGGCCAGGGCGACGCGAAGCTGGACGCGTCCCAGCTCATGGACCGGGTACGGGTGGTCAACGCCGACCCGACGGTGGGCGGGCTGCCGACGTACGGCTGGACGACCGGCCTCCGGATCGGCTCCGAGGGCAAGGTCATCAGGGGCAGCGGCAATCTGAAGGCGCCGGTGAAGGGCGCCACCTATCGGGTGCTCGGTGCGAAGAAGACACTGGACCTGATGAACGGCGCGACCACGTCGTACGGCCGCAAGGGCATCGGCGGCTGCGTCGGCCCCGTACCGCCGAAGGACCGGGACGAGGTGCCGTGCAAGACGTCCACCGAGGCGCCGAAGCGGGCGTCGGCGCCCATGGAGGGCGCGGTGTTCGGGCTGGCCGAGCACTCCGTGAGCGGGAAGGCGGTGCTCGTGCCGTCGTGGCTGTTCCAGGTCCGGCCGGCCGGGGAGGACGGCTTCACGGTGACGCGTCCGGCGGTCGACCCGCAGTATCTGACCGCGCCGCCGCCGGGGCAGCCGAGCGAGACGCCGGGCCCGCGCACCAGCGGGCCGGGCGGGACGCCCTCCTCGACGCCGGCGAAACACGATGTGAAGGTGATGGGCTACACCGCCGACGGCAAGGACCTCACGATCGCCTACGAGGGCGGAGTGTGCGCCGACTACTCGGCGTCCGTGAGCGAGGGTTCCGACAAGGTGACGGTGACCGTGACCGAGACGCCCTGGCAGGGCAAGGTCTGCATCATGATCGCCAAGATCTACCACGAAACGCTGCATCTCAAGGCGCCGCTGGGTGACCGCGAGGTGGTGGGCTCGGACGGCAAGCAGATCCCGAAGGAGACGACGAGCACGCTGCCGAAGGCGTCTTCCGGGGGCGCGGGATCGGTGGAGACGCAGTAGGAGGGCGGCGAGCGCGGAGCGTTCCACGGATACGCGAAGGCGGCGTCCCTGTCGAGGAAGGCGGCGTCCCTGTCGAGGGGGACGCCGCCTTCGTACGCCTACCGGTTGCCGGTGGTGTGGCGCGTGCTCAGCTGAAGGAGTCGCCGCAGGCGCAGGAGCCCGTCGCGTTCGGGTTGTCGATGGTGAAGCCCTGCTTCTCGATGGTGTCGACGAAGTCGATGGTGGCGCCGCCCAGGTAAGGGGCGCTCATGCGGTCGGTGACGACCTTGACCCCGCCGAAGTCCTTCTCCACGTCGCCGTCGAGGGAACGCTCGTCGAAGAAGAGCTGGTAACGCAGGCCGGAGCAGCCGCCGGGCTGAACGGCGACACGCAGGGCCAGGTCGTCACGGCCTTCCTGGTCGAGCAGGGCCTTGACCTTCGCCGCGGCGGCGTCGGACAGGATGATGCCGTCGGTGACGGTGCTGGTCTCGTCCGATACGGACATCTAATCTCTCCCGGGTTGTACGGAGACTGCTTGCCGACGAGTGCAACCGGCGTGGCCGCGGATTCATTCCGGGCCGTGCGCGTTTCCCCTGGTGTCTTTCGTCGGGGTTCTTTCCTCGGCTTCCTACTTCATGCTCGCACATGCGCCGGAACACGCCCAGCCGCCTGTGGACAACGGGCGACCGGGGTGTGCCGAGGGCGTATCGGCGGCCGGTCCGGGATTCACGTCACATCGACGCTATGGCCGTCGTCAAACTGACATGAGCCAGTTATGATAGATAGCGTCATTTCGACGAAAAGCATGTCCCGCATGTCCCGCCGGCCCACTCGGGCCGGCGAGTCGCAGAACAGAAAGGGTGCGTGTCGTGACCACCGCCCAGACCCAGGAGCTCGACGTACAGCCGACGCCCCTCGCCCTGCTGCTGCTCGGCCGTGAGGCCGACCCGAGGAGCGAACGGGGCGTCGAGTGTCCCGGCGACCTGCCCTCGCCGTCCGACCCGGACCTGGTCGAGCGCGCCCGCGCGGCCAAGGAGAAGCTCGGCGACAAGGTCTTCGTGCTCGGCCACCACTACCAGCGCGACGAGGTCATCCAGTTCGCCGACGTCACGGGCGACTCGTTCAAGCTGGCCCGGGACGCGGCCGCGCGCCCGGAGGCCGAGTACATCGTTTTCTGCGGCGTGCACTTCATGGCGGAGTCGGCGGACATCCTGACGTCCGACGACCAGAAGGTGGTCCTGCCGGACCTGGCGGCCGGGTGCTCCATGGCCGACATGGCGACGGCCGAGCAGGTCGCCGAGTGCTGGGACGTGCTGACCGAGGCGGGGATCGCCGAGCAGGTCGTGCCGGTCTCGTACATGAACTCCTCCGCGGACATCAAGGCGTTCACGGGCAAGCACGGCGGCACGATCTGCACCTCGTCCAACGCGAAACGGGCCCTGGACTGGGCGTTCGAGCAGGGCGAGAAGGTGCTCTTCCTGCCCGACCAGCACCTCGGCCGCAACACCGCCGTCCGGGACATGGGCATGTCCCTGGAGGACTGCGTCGTCTACAACCCGCACAAGCCGAACGGCGGGCTGACGGCGGAGCAACTGCGCGCCGCGAAGATGATCCTGTGGCGGGGCCACTGCTCGGTGCACGGGCGCTTCAACCTGGACTCCGTGAACGACGTGCGGGAGCGGATCCCCGGCGTGAACGTCCTGGTCCACCCCGAGTGCAGGCACGAGGTCGTGGCCGCGGCGGACTACGTGGGCTCGACGGAGTACATCATCAAAACCCTGGAGGCGGCACCGGCGGGCTCCAAGTGGGCCATCGGTACGGAGCTGAACCTCGTACGCCGGCTGGCGAACCGTTTCGCTCCGGAGGGCAAGGAGATCGTCTTCCTCGACAAGACGGTGTGCTTCTGCTCGACGATGAACCGCATCGACCTGCCGCACCTGGTGTGGTCGTTGGAGTCGCTCGTCGAGGGACGGGTCGTCAACCGCATCGAGGTCGATGAGCGCACGGCGCACTTCGCCAGGATTGCCCTCGACCAGATGCTCGCCCTCCCCGGCATCTAGTCCGCGGAGTTGTCAGACGCT
>CBFHCJ010000285.1:0-8159 GCA_965654005.1 uncultured Streptomyces sp.
GGCGACCCAGAGTTCCGCGGCGCCCCGGACTCCCACCCCGGCGGGCCCGACCCCGTCCGCCAACGTGACGCGCGCGGTCAACGGCTCCGCGCCGGGCCTCTACGGAGGCACGCGCAACGTCGCGAGCTGCGACACGGAGAAGCAGATCAGGGCGCTGCAGGCGGATTCGGCGAAGAACAGGGCGTTCGCGTCGGTGCTGGGCATCCAGCCGTCCGCCGTTCCCGCCCATCTGCGCTCGCTCACGCCGGTGCGGCTGCGCATGGACACCCGGGTGACCAACCACGGCTACCGTGACGGCGCGCCCACCCGCTACCAGGCCGTCCTGCAGGCAGGCACCGCGGTCCTCGTCGACGGGCACGGCGTGCCCCGGGTGCGGTGCGCCTGCGGCAACCCGCTGACGCCGCCGGTCGCGCAGAAGTCCGCGCCGAAGCACACGGGCGACCATTGGGCCGGGTTCCGGCCGCGGAACGTCGTGGTGGTCCAGCCCGCGGTCACCGTCGTCACCAGGTTCGTCGTGTTCGACGTGGAGCATGGCGACTGGTTCGACCGCCACCGCGGCGACCAGACAGGGCATCAGGACCGCAAGACGCATCCGCCGGCGAGCCCGACCCCGTCGGTGAGCGTGCCGTCTCCCACCCCCACACCCCCGTCCTCGCCCGCTCCCTCGTCCCCCTCCGCACCCCCGTCGTCCCCGCCTCCGTCCCCGCACTCCCCGTCCCCCTCGGCACCCCCGCCCACGGAGCCCGCCACCACGGCGCAGCCGACGACCTCTTCGGCCCCCGGGGCACCTCCCACATCGCCGTCCCCCACCGAGGCGGCGATCACGTCACAGCCTTCGACTTCCTCGGTTTCCGGGTCACCCGCCGATGACGCGATCAGGCCGTAAACCCGGTCGTGTACGCGCCATGAGCGTCGACGCTCGACCTCATGGCAGAGTGCGCGGGACTCGACGCCGAGGCAGTCGAGGTCGCTCCGGGGGATCGCGAGACGGAAGGGTGGGATGCTCACAGAGGGCGATGACGTCATGGTGGGAATGCTGATTCGGGGCGCCGGGACCGCCATCCGGATCAATCCTCGGCGCGACCGATGAGTTTCGGCGCGAGGATCGGTCGACACAGTGGACCGCGTCCCACGCTCCAGGAGGTACCCGTGGCCACCGAAGGATTCACCACCTGTCTCTGGTTCGACGGCCAGGCCGAGGAGGCCGCGCACCACTACGTCTCGATCTTCAAGACCTCCAGCATCGGGCGGATCGGCCGCTACACCGAGGCGGGACCGGGACCCGCCGGCTCCGTGATCGCCGTCGACTTCACGGCCAACGGCCACAAGTTCGTCGCGCTGAACGGCGGCCCGCAGTTCACGTTCAACGAAGCGATCTCCTTCCAGATCTACTGCGACGACCAGGAGGAGATCGACTACTACTGGAACAAGCTCACGGAGGGCGGCGGCGAGCCGGGCCCCTGCGGTTGGCTCAAGGACAAGTACGGCGTGTCCTGGCAGGTCATCCCGAACGGGCTCATCGACATGATCGGCGACCCGGACCCCGAGAAGGCGGCCCGCACCACGCGCGCGATGCTCGCGATGGGCAAGCTCGACATCGCGGCCCTGGAGAAGGCGTACGCAGGCGATTGACCTGCTCTCTCCTGAAGGACGGGAGATTCTGGCCGAAGAGGGGCCGCCGTCTCCCTGTGGACGGCGGCCCCTCGGTCTCGGCGGAGTGATCACATGTGGACGACCGGGGCGGCGTCCAGGGCGGGTTGCTGCGTGCCGCGACGGTAGAGCAGGAACGCGATGACCGCCCCCGCGGCGAAGAGGCCCGCCGACCACCAGAAGGCGGTGGTGTAGCTCTCGATGGTCGCCTGCGCCTGGACCAGCTTGCTGGTGGCGTCCTTTCCGGCCAGGTAGTCGGTCGCGGCGCTCGCGGCCAGCGTGTTCAGCAGCGCCGTACCGATCGAACCGCCCACCTGCTGCATGGCGTTGACCGTCGCGGAGGCCACACCCGCGTCCTCGGCCGCCACGCCGCCGGTGGCGAGCTGCATGGCCGTCGGCATCACCAGACCCAGGCCCACGCCGATCACGACCACCTGCGGCAGCACGGCGCTGACGTAGTGCGAACCGAGCCCGATACCGGTCAGCCAGGCCATGCCGGCCGTGGCGACGGCGAAGCCCAGCGGGATGACGGCCTTCGGGCCGATCCGCGGCAGCAGCACTGTCGTGCCGAGCTGCGCCGTCACCATCAGGGCCCCGACCATCGGGAGGAACGCCACACCGGTCTTGGTCGGGCTGAAGCCGAGGTTCAGCTGCAGGTAGTAGGTGAGGAAGAGGAACACGCCGAACATGCCCGCGCCGGTGATCAGCACCGCGAGGTACGAGGCCGCGCGGTTGCGGTCGGTCAGGACGCGCAGCGGCAGAAGCGGGTGCGCCGCGCGGGTCTGCCACCAGGCGAAGGCGGCGAGCAGCAGGCCGCCCACGATCAGGAAGCCCCACGTCTGCGGCGAACCCCAGTGGTGCGTCTCGGCGTTGGAGAAGCCGTAGACCAGGGCGAGGAGACCGCCCGCGACCAGGATCGTGCCCGGCACGTCGAGTTTGGAGTTCGCGGCGTCGCGGTGGTTGCCCAGCAGTATCCAGCCGCCCGCGAAGGCGATGACGGCGATGGCCACATTGACGTACAGCGTCCAGCGCCAGTCGAACGCGTCGGTCAGGACACCGCCGAGCAGCAGCCCGACCGCACCACCGGCTCCGGCTATCGCGCCGTACACGCTGAAGGCCCGCGCGCGCTCACGGGCGTCTGTGAACGTCGTGTTCAGCAGCGACAGCGCGGCCGGTGCCAGCAGTGCGCCGAAGGCACCCTGCAGGGCCCGGGCGGTGACCAGCATGCCGAAGCCCGTCGCGGCGCCGCCGAGTGCCGAGGCCGCCGCGAACCCGACGACGCCGACGAGGAAGGCGGGCTTGCGCCCGAACAGGTCCGCGATCCGTCCGCCGAGCAGCAGCAGGGAGGCGAACGCCAGCGCGTACGCGGTGACGATCCACTGTCGGTTGGCGTTGGAGAAGCCCAGGTCCGCCTGGGCGGACGGCAGGGCGATGTTCACGATGGTGGCGTCCAGCACCACCATCAGCTGCGCGATCGCGATGATCGCGAGGATCCACCACCGCTTCGGCGAGGCCGCCGGCGGCGCGTCCACGGCGACCACGGGGGTGCCGTCCTTGACCGTTTGGGACATCGGAGAACCACTCCAGGGCAAGTCGTTCGGGTAACAGGCTCGTAAACGAAACCGTTTCGTACACTTCGAGCTTAGGGCTGTTCCCGCGAAACGGCAACGTTTCGATAGGAGTGTGTGCTGGGTCACGTGCCCGTGGTGGGCGTGGTCGTCTGGACGATGCCCTCCGCGTGACGGGCGCCGGATCCGGTATCGGGCGCGCCGCGGCGCTGCGGTTCGCCGGTGAGGGCGCGAAGAGGCCGGTAGACGGTAGACGGCGGAGGGTGGCCAGCGGAGGGTGAACGGTGGACGGGCCGCCGTCTGAGGCGCCCCGCAGGCTCTCACGCCTGACCGTTCACGCCATCTGGCGCCGCACCAGCTCGTGCAGCCGGCCGCCGGTGTCCGTGAGGAGCTGGGCCGGTGGGCCCTGCTGGGCGACCTTGCCGTCCTCCATCACGATGACGCGGTCCGCGTCCAGCACGGTCGAGAGGCGGTGGGCGATGACGATCCGGGTGGCGTTGAGGGCCCGGGTGGACTCGATGACCTTGCGCTGGGTCTCGTTGTCCAGGGCGCTCGTCGCCTCGTCGAAGAACAGGATGCGCGGGCGCCGGATCAGCGCCTGCGCGATCATCAGCCGCTGACGCTGGCCGCCGGAGATCGCGCCGCTGCCCTGGACGATGGTGTGCAGCCCCATCGGCATCCGTTTGATGTCCTCGGCGAGGCCTGCCATCTCGGCCGCCGCCATGGCCTCCTCCGGTGTGTACGGCTCGGTGCCGCAGATGACGTCCAGGATGGAACCGGTGAACGGCTGCGCGTGCTGGAGCACCACCCCGCACTGGCGGCGCACCGCCGACCGGTCGAGCGCCGCGAGGTCCTGACCGTCGTACAGGACGCTGCCGGAGCCCGGCTTGTCGAAGCCGATCAACAGGCGCAGCAGCGTGGACTTGCCGCAGCCGCTCGGGCCCACGATCGCCACGAACTCGCCCGGCCTCACCTCGAACGACACGTCGTCGAGGACCAGGGGTCCGTCGTCGGCGTACCGGAACGAGAGCCTGCGCGCCTCGATGCCGCCGGACAGGACACCGGGGCGGGTGCTCGCCGTGCGCACCTCGGGCGTCGCGTCCAGCACCGGCCTGATCTCCTCGAAAAGGGGCAGCGCCGCAACCGCCGAAACGAAGGCGCCGGTCAGCTGCGTGACCGAGGTGAGGAGCATGGTCACCGAGGTGTTGAAGGTGAGGAAGTCGGCGGCCGACAGGGTGCCCTTGGCCGGGCCCGCGAGCAGCACGAACAGCAGCAGCGAGCACAGCGGCAGATAGACCGCGCCCAGCACCGTGGTGAGGTTCTTGATCCGGCCGACCTTCTGCTGCAACTCCCGGCTGCGCGCGAACGCACGTGCCCAGGCGGCGTACGCGTAGTTCTCGGCCGCCGCGACCCGCAGCTTCGGCAGTCCGCGCAGGGTCTGGAACGCCTGGTTGTTCAGCTTGTTGGTGAGGACGACCAGGCGCCGCTGCCGACGCACCTGCCACAGCCCGAGCCCCAGGAACGCGGCGGCGATGGCCACGAGCATGCCGACCGCCGTGAGCGCCATGGGCACGCTGTACCAGAGCAGCAGCCCCAGATTCATCGCGCCCACCGTCACCGACTGGGCGACCACCGGGCCGATTCCGGCGAGCAGCCGGCGGATGGCGCTGATGCCCATGGCCGCGCTCGCCAGCTCGCCGGTGGAGCGCTCGGCGAAGAACGTCGTCGGCAGCCTCAACAGGCGGTCCCACACGGCAGGTTGGAGCGTTGCCTCGATGCGCCCCTCCAGGCGCAGGATGGTCAGGTTCTCCAGCAGCATGAACGCCGCCGCCACCACGCCGGTGACCATGATGGCGAGACAGACCTGGACGATCAGCCCGGTCTGCGCCTTCGGCACGTACTCGCCGAGCACCGTCCCGGTGGCGATGGGCACCAGCGCACCGATGGCGACGGTCACCAGACCGCCGAACAGAAGGTTGACGAGGTCGCCGCGCGTTCCCCGCAAGCTGAACCGCAGCAGGCGCAGCGGACCGAGCCGCTGATCGGGCAGCGGACGGTAGAACATCACGGCCCGCGGTTCGAACTCCTCCGCGTTCGCCTTCTCGATCGGCGTCTCGCGCCCCGAGGACGGCTGGACGGCGACATAGCCGCCGCGCCGCCACAGCAGCGCGACCGGCGCGCCCGACAGGGCCCGGTGGCCCACCAGCGGGCCGACGTCGTCGTGCCACCAGCGCCCGTCGAGCCGTACGGCCCGGGTGCGGACGCGGGACGCGACGGCGATGCGCTCGACAGGGTCGAGGCGGTCGCTCCCGGTACCGCTCTGCGCGGGTTCGGCGAGTGTGATCCCGGCGGCGCGCGCCACCAGCTTGCAGGCCGCGTAGGTGGCGTCGGTGTCGGCCGCCGTCGTGCGCTTCGCCGACGACGTGCCGATCGAGGCGAGCAGGGTCCGGTCGGCCTGGGCCCGGACCGCCTCGCCCGCCTTGATGCCCGCCGCGGTACGGGTCTCGTGGGTGCGCTCCAGCTGCTCGATCCAGCGGTCCAGCGTGGTCAGCAGCCGGTACTGCTGGTCGACCATGGACTGCCACAGGGCAGGGTCCATCAGCAGGTCGGCCGCCGCCTCCGCCCCGTACAGGGACCCGTACTGGACGCTGCCCGGCGGCACCTGCATCCAGAACACCTCGTCGTCGGTGATGTCGGCGGCCCGTTCGGTGGCCATCGGCGCCTGGAAGAGGATGGACAGGCCGCGGCCGACGCCCAGCGCGAGGGCGTACTCCAGCGGACTCGTCGTCGGCGGTACGTACTGGGGGTTGCCGTACTCGTCGTACGACCACGTCTGGGTTTCGACGGGCTGGTACAGCTCGCGCAGCTGGATGCGGCGTACCACGCAGTCGCGCACCGGTCGGGCGACCAGCGTGTGCTGGGGTCCGGCGACCGGGCCGAGCAGCAGGGAGCCCGCTTCGAGACGGCCGAGGTGGTGCCAGTGGCCCTGGACGGCGGCGTCGACAGCGAACAGGTCCAGCGCGCCGGACGCGACCAGCCACAGGACCTGCGGCCCCTCCAGATCGAGCCGGCTCATCCCCGAGCAGTCGATCGGGGCGCCCATCCCACCGAGCGCGTCGAGGACGAGGTCGCCCTCGTGAACCGCCGTCATCTCACCGCTCCCTGACCAGCTCGGCGTACGTCCCGCCGGCCGCCACCAGAGCGTCGTGCCGCCCGCGTTCCACGATGGTGCCGTGCTGGAGCACGACGATCTCGTCGCTGTCGCGCACGGTGCTGAGCCGGTGCGCGATCACCACGCAGGCGCAGCCGCGCTTGCGCAGGTTGTCGATCACGGTCTGCTCGGTCTCCGCGTCCAGCGCGCTGGTCACCTCGTCGAGGACGAGGATGCTGGGGTCGCGCACCAACGCCCTTGCGATCTCCAGGCGTTGCCGCTGCCCGCCGGAGAAGTTCCGCCCGTCCTGCTCCACCCGGCTGTGGATGCCGCCAGGGCGGCGCATCACCACGTCGTACAGGGCCGCGTCCCGCAGCGCGGCGACCACCGCGTCGTCCGGGATCGACGGGTCCCACAGCGCCACGTTGTCGCGGACCGTGCCCTCGAAGAGGAAGACATCCTGGTCGACGAAGGAGACGGAGGCGGCGAGCGCACCGCGCGGAATGTCCTCCAGACGCTGCCCGTCGATACGGATCACACCCTCCCACGGGGCATACAGACCCGAGATCAAACGGGACACCGTGGACTTGCCGCTGCCCGAGCCCCCGACCAGGGCCACCTGCTGACCCGGCCCGACCGTCAGGTCGAAGCCGGACAGCAGCGGCTTGTCGAGCGGGCTGTAGCCGAACGTGATGTTCTCCAGCTCGACATGGCCGTGCAGCCGGCGAGTCGACTCGCCGCCGCCCGAGCGGCCGTAGAGCGGGTCGGCCTGGAAGTTCTCCACGTCCTTGAGGCGGGCCACATCCGCCGCGAAGTCCTGGATGCGGCCCGCCACCCCGTTCAGCCGGGTGACGGGCGCGGTGAACCGGGTCACCAGGGCCTGGAAGGCGACCAGCAGACCCACCGAGATGTGACCCTCCACCGCCCGCAGCCCGCCGATCCACAGGATCAGCGCGCTGTTGAACGTGGCGAGCGTCGGCGCGACCACGCCGAGCCAGGCGCTGGGAACCCCGAGCCGCTGCTGCTCCTCCAGCGTGGTGGCGTGCTGCCCGGCCCACTTGCGGAAGTAGCCGTCCTCACCGCCGGTCGCCTTCATCGTCTCGATCAACTGCAGGCCGGTGTAGGCGGTGTTGATCAGCCGGGCGCTGTCCGCGCGCAGCTTCGCCGTGCGCGTGGCCCGCAGTCGTACGACGACCCGCATCGCCGCCACGTTGAGCAGCGCCACCCCGATGCCGACGAAGGTCAGCTGCGGATCGTACGTGTACAGCAGCACGGCGTAGAGGACGACGACGATCGCGTCGACGCCCGCCGCCGCGAGGTCGCGGGCCAGGGTCTCGGCTACCGCGTCGTTGGACTGCAGCCGTTGCACCAGGTCGGCGGGGCTGCGCTGGGCGAAGAACGTCACCGGCAGCCGCAGCAGATGCCGTAGGAAGCGGGCGCTGGAGAGCGTGGAGGAGATGATCCGGCCGCGCAGCAGGTTCGCCTGTTGCAGCCATGTCAGCACGATCGTCAGCAGCACACACGCGGCCATCGACGCGAACAGCACGCCGAGCAGCGAGGTCTGGCCGCCGATCAGGAACAGGTCGATGTACGTCCGGCTGAGCGCGGGCAGCGCCGCGCCGACGGCCACCAGCAGGAGGCTCGCCAGGATGGCGGCGGGCATCGTGCCCGACGTGCCGCGCAGCCGGGCCGGCATGGCGCCCAGGACGCCCGGCCTGCGGCCGCCCTTGGTGAAGTTCTCGCCGGGTTCCATCACCAGGACGACCCCGGTGAAGCTGGTGTCGAAGTCC
>CBFHCJ010000286.1:0-8139 GCA_965654005.1 uncultured Streptomyces sp.
GCATGGACAGGACGTAGTCGGGGAGCAGGGGGCGCAGCGCGAGGTAGGCGACGTTACCGGTGGTGCGGACAACGCTGCCCTCGGGTGCGCCGATCAGTTCGTCGTGCGGGAAGGAACCCTTGTGGGTGTGGAAGTTCTTTCCCGCTTCGAGCGTGAACGTGTAGTGGCGGCCCTTGGGGTCGGTCAGCTGTACCTGGTCCCCGACCTTGAAGGGCCCGCGACGGCGGGCGGCACCGGTCGGTTCGGACATGTGACCAGCCTACCGGTCGCCGGCGGGGCCGCCGACCACCAGGACGGACGGGGACGTGGCCGCCGGCCACTAGGACGGACGGGCCATGGCTTTGACGAAGGCGCGCTCGACGTCGGCGGCGGACAGGACGCCGTAGATCTCGCCGGTGTCCTCGACGACCAGGTATTCGGTGGCGGGGGTGGCGCGCAGAACGTCGAGGAGGTCTTCGCCCGCCAGTTCGGCGGAGACGCGCATACCGTCGGTGAGCTCCTGGGCCAGGCCGCTGACGGTGACCCAGGGGCGGCTGTGTTCGGGTACGCCGACGATGGCGGCCTCACGGACGAGGGAGAGGGGTGCGCCGTGGGCGTCGACGACGACGAGGGCGCGGGCTCCGACCTCGTTGGCGCGGCGCAGCGCCTCGGAGAGGGGGGTGTGGGTCTCGACGGGGACCGCGCGGCGGGTGAGGGTGCGGGCGCGCAGTTCGGGGAGGTGTTGGCGCAGGCGGGCCATGCGGAGGCTGTTGCCGGCGCCGGTCCAGATGATCGCGGCGAGGATGGCGGCGAGCAGGGCGTCGGTGACGGTGTCCATGCCGACGTTGTCCTCGACGGTGGGGCCGAGTGCGCCGGACTGGGTGAGCACGGGAAGGCCGAAGAGGACGGTGACGGCGAGGGCGCGGCCGACCCAGGCGGCGGCGATGGTGCCGCTCATGGGCCTGCCGGTGATCTTCCAGACGACGGCGCGCAGCATCCGGCCGCCGTCGAGGGGGAGGCCGGGGAGCAGGTTGAAGGCGGCCACGATGAGGTTGGAGATCATCAGGCCGGCCAGGAGGACGCCGGGGACGGTGCCGGGCCGGACGGGCTGCATGGCGAGGTAGAACAGGCCGGCGAGGAGGAGGGAGAGCAGCGGTCCGACGAAGGCGAGCACGAACTCCCGGCCGGGGGTCTCGGCTTCCTTCTCGATCTCGGAGACGCCGCCGAAGAACTGGAGCTGGATGCGGCGCACCGGGAGCTTGAAGCGGAGGGCGGCGACGGTGTGGGCGAGTTCGTGGACGAGGACGGAGGCGTAGAAGGCGACCGCGAAGAAGAGGGACACGAGGTAGCGGGCGGCGCCGAGTTCGGGCAGTACGCGGTCGAGCTGACCGCCGAACACCCAGGTGATCAGGGCGGCGACGAGGAACCAGCTGGGGGCGACATAGACGGGCACGCCGAAGGGCCGCCCCATGAGGATGCCGCCACCGGGCTCCTTGGGGCGTTGCGGGGGCCGGCCCTTGCCGGGGCCACCTGAGTGGGCGTGGGCGCGGGCCGCGGGGTTACCGGCATGCGGGCCGTCGGCGGGGTCGTGGGGGCGCCGGTCGCCTGCCGGCGGGGTGTCGGCGGGGTCGTGCGGACCCGGAGGGAGCGGTGGGGTCTGCTCGTCTCGGACGCCGGGGTGGTTGCCCGTCGGCGGGGCGTCGCGGCTGTCGCCGTGCGGGTCGGGGGCGGTACGGCCATCGGAGTGAGCCGCCTGTGCCGGTGGGGGTACGGGACGCCCGTCGGAGACAGGCTCGGCGTCGCGGCCTGCGGCGGACGACGGGAGGTGTACGTCGGCGTGGGGTGAGGGTGCCGGTTCGGCCGTCGCGGGGGTGGTGGGAGTGGCTGGAGTGGCTGGCTCGTCACCGGATGGGGCCGTCGGCCCGGCGGATGTCGGTGGCTCGTCACCGGACCCGGCCGCGGAGGGGCCGGGCCCTGTCGGATCATCGCGCGGTCCAGGCGCAGCCGGGGTGGACGCCGAGTCCTCCTCCTTCTCGCGGGACGTCGCCGCGTCCCTCCCGGTGGGTTCCGTTCCCGGGGTGGGCCGGGTGGTGGCGTGGTCCCGGTTCCTCTCGGGGCCTTCGGTGTCGGTGGGCCGTGTCTCGCGGTCGGTCGCCCCGTCGTTGCCGGAGCGCGGCTGTCCGCTCCCGCCGCTCTCGTCCACGATGTCCCCTCGATCGAAGCGTCTCCCCGGCCCCGGTCGTGCCGGGTGGGAGGGTCTGGCTCGATGGTATGCGGCCGTCGCGTGGTGTTCCGCCCCGGCACCCCCTCAGTTTCCCCCGCCGTCCCACCGGCCGCTTCCGTTGCCGTCGTGCTTCGGCCGGGGCGCGACTGTGTCACTGTCAGTGGTGGCCCGTATGGTCTGTGGTCATGGAAACCAGCATCGACGGCGCTGCCGAACCGTCCCCTGGGGCCGCCGCGCCCCCGGGGTCGCTGTCGCCCTCGCGCGCCAGTGATTTCATGCAGTGCCCGCTGCTGTACCGGTTCCGGGTGATCGACAAGCTGCCCGAGAAGCCGAGTGAGGCGGCGACCCGGGGCACGTTGGTGCACGCGGTGCTGGAGCGGCTCTTCGACGCTCCGGCGGTGGAGCGGACGGCGCCCCGGGCGAAGTCCCTCGTTCCCGGCCAGTGGGACCGGTTGCGGGAGAGCAGACCGGAGGTCGTGGAGCTGTTCGCGGACGATCCGGAGGGTGAGCGGCTGGCCCGCTGGCTCGGTGAGGCGGAGCAGCTCGTCGAGCGCTGGTTCACGTTGGAGGATCCGACCCGTCTCGAGCCCGCCGAGCGCGAGTTGTTCGTCGAGGCGGAGCTGGAGTCCGGGCTGAAGCTGCGCGGGATCATCGACCGCGTCGATGTCGCGCCCACGGGTGAGGTGCGGATCGTCGACTACAAGACGGGCAAGGCTCCGCGGCCCGAGTACGCCGAGGGCGCGCTGTTCCAGATGAAGTTCTACGCCCTGGTCGTCTGGCGGTTGAAGAAGGTCGTGCCGCGGCGGCTCCAGCTCGTTTATCTGGGGAGCGGGGACGTGTTGACGTACGACCCCGTCCTCGCCGATCTGGAGCGTGTGGAGCGCAAATTGCTCGCGCTGTGGGAGGCGATCCGGCTGGCGACGGAGACGGGTGACTGGCGGCCCCGCCCCACGAAGCTGTGCGGTTGGTGCGATCACCAGGCGTTCTGCCCGGAGTTCGGCGGCACTCCCCCGCCGTATCCGCTGCAGGTGCGGCCGGGGCCGGACAGGGTGCCCGAGTCGGGTGGGGGTGCGCAGGGCAGAATGGGGCCGGACTAGCGAAGGAGACTTACGTGGCCATCCGCGTCCTTTTGGTCGACGACCAGCCGCTGCTGCGTACGGGCTTCCGGATGATCCTGGAGGCCGAGCAGGACATCGCGGTCGTCGGCGAGGCCGGAGACGGCCTCCAGGCGCTCGACCAGGTGCGTGCCCTGCAGCCCGATGTGGTTCTGATGGACATCCGCATGCCGCGGATGGACGGGGTGGAGGCGACACGGCAGATCACCGGGCCGGGGCGGGACGGTCCGGCCAAGGTGCTGGTGCTGACCACCTTCGACCTCGACGAGTATGTGGTGGAGGCGTTGCGCGCCGGTGCCAGCGGCTTCCTCCTCAAGGATGCTCCGGCGAACGAGCTGGTGCAGGCGATCCGCGTGGTGGCGGGTGGTGAGGCGATGCTCGCGCCGAGCATCACACGGCGGCTGCTCGACAAGTACGCCACCCATCTGCCGTCCGGTGACGAGCCCGTTCCGGACACGCTGCACACGCTCACCGACCGCGAGGTGGAGGTGCTGAAGCTGGTGGCGCGTGGGCTGTCCAACGCGGAGATCGCCGCGGATCTGTTCGTCAGCGAGACGACGGTCAAGACGCATGTCGGTCACGTCCTGACCAAGCTGGGGCTGCGGGACCGGGTGCAGGCGGCGGTGTACGCGTACGAGAGCGGGCTGGTGCGCCCCGGCGCACAGTAGATCCACAGCAGCCTGCGGTAGCACCTGCGAGTGTCTACGGCGGGAGGGCTCTACGGTGGGAGGGCGCCCTCCCAAGGGGGCGCCCTCCGCGTTCGTACGGCCTTGCTCAGCCCTTGTAGAGCTCCCACAACCGGAACACCGTGGAGGCGTCGAGGCAGTACTCGAGGCCGTAGACCTGGTCCCGCGCGACGGCGTACTGCTTGCCCTGCCAGACCGGGATGACGGGGACGTCCTCGGCGACGATGTCCTGGAGCGTGCCGTAGTCCTTGACGGTCGACGAACGGTCGCTCTCGGCGGCCGTTTTCGGGATGAGTTCGCCGGTGATCGTGCTGTTGGCGTAGTGGTTGTCGAGCACGTTGCCCTTGCCGAAGAACGGGGCGGTGAAGTTGTCGGGGTCGGGGTAGTCCGGGACCCAGCCCTTCACGTAGACGCCGTACTTGCCCGCCGCGATGTCCTTCTCGTACTGGTCGAAGGCGACGGACTTGACGGTGGCGTCGAACAGCCCGCTGTCGTTGAGCTGCTGGGCGATCGTCTTCAGTTCCTCGTCGGTGGCGGGTCCGTAGCGCGAGGGCGTCGACCACAGGGTCAGCTTGACCTTGCCGGTGATGCCCTCGGCCTTCAGGGCGGCCACCGCCTTGGTTTTCGACGGGCGGGCGCCGTAGGTGTCGAAGAAGGCCGTGTCGTGGCCGGTGATACCGGCCGGGATGATCGAGTAGAGCGGGGTCGCGGTGTTCTCGTAGACCTTGTTGACGAGCGCGTCACGGTCGAGGAGGTAGGCGATGGCTTTGCGGACGCCGAGCTTTCCGGCCACCGGGTCGTTCATGTTGAAGACCAGGTGCTGGACTTCGGCGCTGGAGCCCTCGACGACGTTGATGTTCTTGCTGATGGAGGTTTCGTTGTCGAGGTCCGCGATGTCGGCGGCGCCGAGGCCTCGGTATGCGAGGTCGATCTGACCCTTGACGAGGGCCTTCTTCAGGGCGGATTGGTCGCCGTGGAAGAGCCTCAGGGTGACGCCGGAGTTGCGGACCTTGGCGGTGCCGTGGTAATAGCGGTTGACGGAGAAGACGGCCTTGTCCTTGTCGAAGGAGTCCAGCTTGTAGGGGCCGGAGCCGACCGCCTTGCCGTCCTTGCGCGGCGCGTCGGCGGGGTACTCGGTGTGGTCGACGATGGAGCCGGCGCCGGAGGCTATCTTGCTGGGGAAGGTGGCGTCCGCGTACTTGAGCTTGAAGACGACGGTCTTCTCGTCCGGAGTCTGCACCGAGTCGAGCACGGAGAACAGGATCGCGGGCCCGCCCGGGTCGTTGATCTTCAGCATGCGGTCGAAGGAGTACTTGACGTCCTTCGAGGTGAGCGCGTCACCGTTGCTGAACTTCAGCCCGTCCTTGAGTGTGCACGAGTAGATCTTGGTCATCTTGTCCGTGAAGGAGCACTCCTTGGCGGCCTCCGGTTCGGGTTCCGTGCCGCCGTCGGGGAAGCTCAGCAGGGTCTGGAAGACGTTGTTGAACAACAGCCAGGATCCCGGGTCGTAGCCGGAGGCGGGGTCGGTGGCCAGGACGTCGTCGGACATCCCCATCACCACGGAGGAGCCGCTGCTCCCGGAGTCGTCTGCCTGGGTGCCGCATCCGGCGAGCAGGCCTGCGGCCAGTCCCGTTGCGATGGACAGGACCGGCCACTGGGTCCGCATGTTCACGTGCATGTGCCTTGTCTTGGGTTCTCGGTGGCCCGAACTGCCCTTGCGTCGGGCCTGCAGGAGCCTCCGGATCGTACCCCGGACAGGTGAGGGCCCCCGGGCCGGACGGGGCCTGTTTTTCGGAAGTGATGGCAGGTCAGTTGACGCCGCGGCCCAGCTCCCACAGCTGCAGCGTGGAGGAGGAGTTGATCGCGTACTCGCTGCCGGTGATGTCGTCGCGGGCGGCGACGTACTGCTTGCCCTGCCACAGCGGAAGGACCGGCACGTCGTTGGCGACGATCTCCTGGATGTCGGTCAGGCTCTTGGACGCGGTGAGGCGGTCGGCCTGGCGCCGGGACTCCGGGATCAGAGTGTTGATGATCTGGGGGTTGGAGTAGGGCGACTTGAGGAAGTTGTCCTTGTCGAGGAACGGTGCCAGGTAGTTGTCGGCGTCCGGGAAGTTCGGGAACCAGCCCATGCCGTAGACGTCGTACTGGCCCTTCTGCTCGGCCAGGCTGTACGTCGCCCAGGGCGTTCCCTTGATGCTGACGTCGAACAGCCCGCTGTCGTTGAGCTGCTGCTGGAGCACCTCGAACTCCTTGGCGGTGGCCGGGCCGTAGTGGTCGGTCGTGTAGTGCAGCGTCAGCTTCACCGGGGTGGTGATGTTCGCCTTGGTCAGCAGCGCGCGGGCCTTGGCCACGCTCGGGTCCCCGTACTTGTCGAAGAACGAGTTGGAGTGGCCCGTGATGGTGGCCGGGACGAGCGAGTACAGCGGCTCGGCCTCGTCGCCGTACACCTTGGAGACCAGCGCGCCGCGGTCTATGAGCTGCGCCATGGCCTGGCGGACCGCCGTGTTCTTCACCGTCGGGGCGTCGGTGTTGAAGCCCAGGTAGCGGATATCGAGGCCCGGCATCTCGACCAGGCTGATGTTGTCGCTCGTGTTGTCCTGGAGCCTGCGGATCTGGTCCGGTGACATGGTGCGGGTCATGACGTCGATGTCGCCGTTGTCGAGCGCGGTGCCCATGGAGTCGGCGTCCTTGAAGGACTCCAGGACAACCTTGTCATTCTTCGGGGTGAGGAGGCCCTGGTAGTTGGGGTTCTTGGTGAAGGTGGCCTTCACCATCTCGTTGTTCTGCACCTCGGCCGACATCGTGTACGGGCCGGAGCCGTCGATCGAGAAGCCGTCGCGCAGCTTGTTCTTCGCGTAGTCCTTGGGGTTGAGGATGCCCGCGACCGGCGTCGACAGCTTGAACGGGAAGGTGGCGTCGGCGGTCTTGAGATGGAAGATGACCTCGTTGTCGCCCTGCGTCTCGACGGTGTCGATGGTCGACAGCAGCGCGAAGACGTCACTGTCGGACTTGATGGCGCGGACGCGGTCGATGGAGAACTTCACATCGTTCGCGGTCACCGGGTCGCCGTTGGCGAACTTCAGACCCTTGCGCAGCTTGCAGGCGTAGCGCTCGTTGCCCATGTCGGTGAAGCCGCAGCTCTCGGCGGCCTCGGGCTCGGGCTCGCCGTCGCCGCGGGGCTGGGTCATCAGCGTCTGCACGGTCTGCCGGAGGATGTTCCAGCTGCCGACGTCGTACGCGTACGCCGGATCGAGCGGCGCCGGGGTGGCCTTGGAGGCGGTGAACCGGTCGGTGGTGCCGACGACGATGGCGTCACTGCTCTTGCCCCCGGTGGTGGACCCGCCGCAGGCGGCGAGGACGGGGGTGAGCAGAACAGCGACGGCCGGCAGCACCCAAGTCTTGCGGTTCATGCTCGAGTTTCTCCAGAGCTGTGATGTCCGTGTATCCGGCACACATGGGGGGTGCTGCGACGGACCACAGGGGTGTGATGATGTCCATGAGGTTAGTCCGGGCTTCCTCGGACGTTCACAGAAACCGGAGTTGAGTTCCCATCACGCTGTGAAACCGGCGGTGGACGCACCGAAAAAGCCGGTCGGAGAAGATTCGTGCAGCGTTTCACCAATGGGGACACAAGGGCACGCATCGCCCGCCCGAATGGGATGGAGCATCACACGGCGGGCCTGCTGTCGACCCTCTCTCGCATGGTGAACCTCACACGCTCGACCAGGCTGGCGGCGACCGAAATCAGGACGGGCGACCGGGTATGAACTCATTCCGGTGGACAGGCGGCGATATTCCCCCCGTTTACAGTGCACGCTCGGTGATCGCCTAGCGCATTTCCGTCATCAAACGGCGCAGAAATGGCAGGTCCACCTGTTCCAGTGAGGTCACGACGATGCGCCCGGCGGCGGGGGCGATCGGGGCCACCGAGGGCACGGCGACCACGCGGCAGCCGGCGGCCTCGGCCGCCGCGACCCCGGTGGCCGTGTCCTCGATGACCGCGCAGCGGGTGGGATCGGCGTCGAGGCCGCCGGCCGCCAGCAGATACGGGTCCGGGAACGGCTTGGTGCGCTCGACCTCGTCGCCGGCGACGGTCAGCGTGAAGTACTGCGGGCCGACGGAGGCCCGGACGCGG
>CBFHCJ010000287.1:0-8127 GCA_965654005.1 uncultured Streptomyces sp.
CCGGCGGGACCGCCCTTGGCGACGACAGAGAACACTCGTCACCAAGGGCGGTCCCGCCGCCTCGCCTTGCAGGGAGCGGCCCGCTGCTCCTTACAGACGCATGACGAAGGGCGCCTGAACCGGGCTCACGCCCGGCAGGCGCCCTGTGGCGTGGGTACAGCCGATCAGTGAGGATCGCCCGGAGTGCTCGAACCGGCCAGCCATTTCGCGCCCTCGGCGTAGAGGCGCTGCACGACCTCACCCGTCAGACCCGGCAGCCCGGTCTTCACCGTGAAGCCGGCCTTCGTCTGCAGATAGCCGAGATGGCGGTAGCCGACAGGGAAGCGGCCCAGCAGGTGCGGATCCAGACTCAGCGTCGCGGACGGATCGACCACGTCGAGACGGTCCTTCTCGTAGATCGGCTGGCGACGCACGATCTTCCACGCGCCCTCGTGGCGCGCGCAGAAGTCGTAGAAGCGCCCCGTGCAGACGACGTCGACCTCGACCCCGTCGACCATGGCCCTCTGGTTGATGGTCATCTTGGTCTGGGCCACGGCGCGGTCGCCGACGACGTCGGCGGTGTGACCGCCGAGGAAGTGCAGGATGCTGACGCCGTTGTCGAAGCCCTCCCGGCTGATCGCGATGAAGTCCGCTGCCGGGCCCTGGAACCACGTGGCCGTCATCCAGCCCTCGTCGGGATGCCACACGGTGGCGAACCGCTCCCAGTCGCCGGCGTCGCGCCACAGTGCCCAGTTCTCGACGAGCTGACGCAGCTCGCTCTTGTCTTTCTCGATCATCGACATGCGAAACCTCCGTTGGATGTCGTAAACAGGAATCCGCACCAGGCCGCTGGGGGCGGCGCCCAGCGCGTCGAAAAAACCCGCCGGCGGCCAGGGCGGGAGGGCATCTGCCTGGGCCTTTCGATAGCCAGGACCTTGATGCCGCGCCCGTGATAGTCGAGTTTTCCTTTCCCGTGCGATACATGGGTGAGGTGAACAGTCAGGGTGAACGGCCACGCGCGGTCGACGAGCACCCTGACCGGTCCGTACCGCGTCGACCTCAACCTGCTCCCACTGCTCGCCGCACTCCTCGAGCACCGCGGTGTCACTCGCGCCGCCCGGGCGGTCGTTGCTGACCCAGCCGGCCATGAGCAACGCCCCGCAGCGGCTGCGGCGCACGCTCGGCGACGAGCTCCTCGTCCGGGTCGCCGCGACTACGTACTCACCGCGCGCGCCGGCGCGTTGGTCCCGCCGGTCGACCTGATCCTGGAGACCGCGACCGACCAGGTACGCACACCTACGTGCGGGCAGTTCAGACGTGCGGGCAGTTGATCAGCAGCGTGATGGTCAGGCCGTCGGGTTCGCGGTCGCCAGAGCTTCCCGCACGGCCAGCTCGGCGTCGTGCCCGTAGATCCACCCGTTGTGGGCGAAGGGATCCTCGCTCGAGAACGAGGCGTCCCTGGCTTGCTGAGCGGGACCGTCGTGCAGGTGGTTGCTCTCCGCCCTGCCCCGGCTCATCTGCTGCACCCGGGTGGCGCGCGGGCGGCGTATGTCCTCGTAGCGGCGCAGCGCGGCAGAGGGGTCTTCCGGCCGGTCGGCGAGGCAGCCCGCCAGGACGGCGGCGTCCTCCATCGCCTGTGCCGCGCCCTGGGCGAAGAAGGGGAACATCGGGTGCGCCGCGTCGCCGAGCAGTGCGACGGGCCCGTTCGTCCAACGGGGCAGCGGGTCCCGGTCGAGCAACGCCCACCGTCCGGTGCGGTCCGCGGCCGCGAGGAGCGCTTGCAGGTCGTCGGACCAGCCGGCGAACTCGGCGCGCAGTTCCTCGATCCGTCCCTCGGCCGACCATGACTCCGTCGTCCAGTCGTACGCCGGCCCGAACGCGACGATGTTGATCTGCGCGCCCGCGGAGATCGGATAGTGGACCAGGTGACGGTCGGGGCCGAGCCACAGCGTCTGGACCGGACGGCGCGCGAACTCCGGCGCGCTCTCGCCCGGTACGAGGCATCGCCAGGCGCACACGCCCGAGAACCGCGGTGAGCCCGCCTCGGTCACATACTGTCCCACGGTGGTGTGGACGCCGTCGGCGCCGACGACCACGTCGGCGACCTCCCGTGTTCCATCGGTGAACGTCAGTTCCACTCCCGCGTCCAGTCGGCGCAGGCCGGCGAGACGGGTCCCGAGCCGCAGCGACGCCTCGGGGACCGCTGCCCGCACCGCGGCGAGGAGATCGGCGCGGTGCGCGACGTAGCTCTGCTCGCCGAAGCGCCGTTCGCATTCCTCGCCGAGGTCCTGGGAGAACAGCACGCGCCCGTCCTCCCAGCGCCGGAACTCCCACCCGACCTGCAACGGCACCGCGCGTTCACGGAAGAGGTCCAGCTGACCGAGACCGCGCAGCAGCCGCACGGCGTTGGGGGAGACGACGAGGCCCGCGCCGACCTCGGTGAGGGCGGGCGCCTGTTCGTACACGGTCGCCTCGATCCCGGCCCGGTGCAGGAAGGCCGCGGTGGCGAGACCGCCGATTCCCCCACCGACCACGGCCACGCGCAGGCCGGGCGCTCGTCTCTTGTCATCGCTGATCATTCACAGGCTCCTGTCGTCCGAAGGAACGCCCGGCCCTGCGGTGTTCGCGGGAGCGAGGACGATGTCGAAGCGGACACTCGACCAGGACCGGCCCGTGAGATCGCGGCCGTCGGGGGTGGGTGTGCCCGCGGGATGCTCCACGAAGTCGTGGATGAGCGAGTCCTTGACGCCGAACACGGCGTCCCTGGTGAGGAGTTCGTCGCCGCGGACGAAGATGTGGGTGATCAGGGTTCGCTTGCCTTCGGCACGGACGTCGAAGTGCAGGTGCGAGGCGCGCATGGGGGAGCGGCCCACCGCGTCGAGCAGCGCGCCGACCGGACCGTCGTGCGGGATCGGGTACGGGGTCGGGGTGATCGCCCAGAACCGGTAGCTGCCCGTCTCGTCGCTGAACAGGTGACCTCGCGCCGCGGTACGGTCGTCGTCGTACTGCACGTCGTAGAAGCCGTCCTCGTCGGCTTCCCACACCTCCATGCGGGCCAACGGCACCGGCTTCCCGTCGGTGTCGGTGACCGTGCCCTCGACCCAGCACGGCTGACCGGCGGCGCCGAAGGAGATGTCCCCGCCCAGCGGGATCTCGGGTGAGCCCTCGACGAAGAACGGTCCGAGCACCGTCGCCTCGGTCGCGTTAGCGTACGCCTCGTTGTTGATCGCGATCGTCTGCATGGACGCTCCGAGCACGTCCGACAGCAGGATGAACTCCTGCCGCTTGTCGTCGGTGATGTGCCCGGCCGCGGTGAGGAACTCGATCGCGGACGCCCACTCCGCCTCGGTCAGGCGCACCTCCCGCAGGAACGCGTGCAGGTGCCGGGTCAGGGCCTGCATCAGTTGCTTCAGCCGCGGGTCCTGCGCGGTCTCGAACGAGGCCACGACCTGCTCCACCAGGGCCTGTTCGCGTACGTGCTGCTCGGCGGCCACCTGGTCTGCCGGGGCGCTCGTCTCACTCGCCATGAGTCCTCCTCGTCATCGAGTCGTCTGTCATCGTTCGCGGGTCCGTACCCCGCCACGCCGCACGCAGCAGGCGATGGATGTCTCCGGCCGTCACCGGACGCGGATTGCCGTCCGGCACCACGTCCAGGACCGCCTGCACCGCGTCGTCGACATCGGTCTCCTTCAACCCGTAGTCGCGCAACGCCTTCGGCGCCTCCACGGCGTGCCGGAGCCGTTCCAGGCCCTCGATCGCCGAACCGGCACCGAACGCGGCCGCGATCCGTTGCTCGGCCTCCGGGGCGGCGGGTGCGTTGAACGCCAGCACATAGGGCAGCACCACCGCGTGGGTCTGGGCGTGCGGCAAGTCGTACCTGCCGCCCAGGACATGGCAGATCTTGTGGTGCAGCCCCGAACCCGCCGACGAGAACGCCACCGCGGACAGGTACGTCCCGTACAGCGTCTGCTCGCGGCCCGGAAGGCCGGTCGGGTCGGCGACCACCGCGGGCAGTCCCGCCGCCAGCGCACGGATCCCCTCCCCCGCCAGCGCCCGGTCGATCGGGTCCACACGAGGGCCCCACATCGCGTCGACGCAGTGGGCCAGCGCGTTCAGTCCCGACGCGACGCTCATCGGCACCGGCAAGGACACCGTGAGCGTCGCGTCGTACACGACGGAGCGCGGCAGGACCCGCGCGTCGACTCCGGTGGTCTTGCGTGCCTGTTCGGTCAGGCCCCACACGCTCGTGGCCTCCGAGCCCGCGTACGTGGTGGGAACGGCGACGATCGGCAGCCCACTGGTCAGCGCGATCGCCTTCGCCAAGCCGGTGGTGGAACCACCACCGATGCAGAGCAGCAGGTCCGCCTGGTACATGGCCGCCGCGGCGCGAGCCCGCTCGGCCACCTCGACGGGAACGTGCATCACCACCTCGTCCCACCGCAGCACGACCGGCAGCTCGGCCGTGACCGTCTGCGCGAGCTCGGCCTCGGCGGCTGCCGCGATCACCATCACCCGAGAGGCACCGAGGCGCTCCACCTCGGCCCGTAGCAGCGCCGCCGCCTCACCAGAGGCGAAACAGACCCGCTGGGCAAGGCTCTCGTGCTCGAAACGCAGCGACGACCCCTCTCGTGAGTCGGCTTGTGCGTCGGCTTGTGAGTCGGCGCCATGGCCGCCGCCCACTCGCGACGTCCCGGTCATGCGCATGCCTCAAACTCCTTTCGGCAGTAGAACTGGGAGAGAGAGTCCGGGGCGGACTCCGCGAGGGCCAGTACGATGTCCGTTGAACGGACACCTTCCTGCCCGCGGCCTTCTGCCGGCCGGAGAATCACTGAGGCGGAAGGCCCGCCACCACGGCGAAAGGACCTGAGACGGCCAACAGCAGTGACCGTGGACGCACGGTCACCTCACGGGCCCTGGCGATCCTGGACGCGTTCACGCAGGCACGCCCGGAGCTGACCCTCGCCCAGATCTGCCGCCTCACCGGCCTCCGCCACGGCACCGCCCACCGGCTGGTCGGCGAACTGACGGCCTGGGGAGCACTGGAACGCCTGTCGAGCGGCGCCTACGTCATCGGCCTGCGCCTGTGGGAGTTGGGGACGCTCAACCCGCGAGGACTGCCCCTGCGCGTCCGCGCCATGCCCATCATGGAAGACCTGCATGCCGCCACGCGGCAGCATGTGCAACTGGCCGTCCTCGACGGTACCGATGCCCTCGTCGTCGAACTGATCTCCACGGCGAGAGCGGTACCGGTGGTGTCCCAGGTCGGGAGACGGCTGCCCCTGCACGCGTCCGCCGTCGGCCAGGTACTGCTGGCCCACGCCGGCGAGGACCTGTTCACCGAAGTCGTACGGGACGGCCTGCCCCGCTTCACACCCAGGACGATCAGCGACCCGGCCGCACTGCGCCTTACGCTGGCGGAGTGCCGACGGACCGGTGTCGCGGTCGTACACGAGGAGATGAGCCCGGACGCCCATTCGGTGGCTGCGCCGGTCACCGACTCGAAGGGCCGCGTGGTCGCGGCCCTGTCCGTGGTGGGCTCCGACGCCCGAGCCCATCTGCTGGTACCCGCCGTCATCCTGGCCGGCCGCGGGATTTCGCGGGGCCTGGGTACCGGCGCCATGCCGTAGGGCACCCACCCTGAATGTGCATACACACCTACCTATCGCATGAGCAGGACTAAGCCTAAAGGTCGGTTTCCTGTACGCAAGTCTTTACAGTCCCGTCATAGTGTGCACACTTAGCGATGCGAGGTGAACCGCAGGCGATGCAATCAGGCCATCGACCCAGCGGCACTCGCTGATCCAGGTCGCGTGCGCCTACAGCCTCCGCCTCCGTGCACTGGCATGGCGCCTGTCTGCCTGCGACTGCCACCGACGAACGTACGCGCGCCGCATCCAAGGGCGAGAGAGAGATCCACCGACACCGCCATATGAGAGGAATTGTCATGCTCGAAGACAGTCGCGGAGGACATCGCGCCACCTGGCCTCCGGTGACCTTGCTGGTGCTCGCGATCTGTGGGATCGCCATCGTCGCCGACGGGTACGACGTAGTGATCTACGGAGCTGTGATCCCGTCCCTGCTCCACGAACACGGGTGGGGCCTGACTCCCGCCGATGCCGGCCTGATCGGTTCGTTCGCGCTGATGGGGATGCTCATAGGAGCTACGTCCGTCGGCACGCTCACCGACACACTGGGGCGGCGCAAGACGCTGATCGGCTGTCTGACCTTTTTCTCGGTGATGACGGGCCTGTGCGCGATCGCGAGCTCCCCGGAGATGTTCGGCATCTTCCGGTTCCTCGCCGGCCTCGGCCTCGGCGGCGTACTGCCGACCGCCACCGCTCTCAGCGGTGAGTACTCGCACCGCAAAGTGCGCAACCTGGTCTTCGCGATCATCTTCAGCGGCTTTCCCCTGGGCGGCATCATCGCCGCTCTGACCGGAATCTTCGCGATACCCCGGTTCGGCTGGCAGGCGATGTTCCTGTTCGGCCTCCTCCCGCTTGTTCTGGTCGTGCCCCTGGCACTGAAGTTCCTGCCCGAGTCGATCGTCTTCCTCCAGGCGAAGGGCAGGTACACCGAGGCGGAGAAGATAGCTCAGCGCTGGAACATCCGTCCGGAAGACACACAGGAAGAAGCACCAGCGTCGGCAAAGGCCCCGGCGGGAACCAGCTCGGGCAGCGTCTCACCGGTGAAAGCCATGTTCTCGCGCAGCTACGTCGGGGCGACTCTGTGCTTCCTGGCCGCCTGCTGCCTGTGCCTGTTCATGATCTACGGATACAACACCTGGCTCCCGGAGATCATGCGCCGGGCCGGCTACTCCTCCGGTTCCGCGCTCGGCTTCCTCCTCATGTTCAACCTCGGGGCCGTCGTCGGCCAACTCCTCATCTCCCTGGCCGCCGACCGAGTCGGCTCCAAGCCGATCATCGTCACGACATACCTCCTGGCCAGCGTGGCCGTGATCCTGCTCAGCCTGCGGCTGCCCACGATCGTGCTGTACGTGGCCGTCGCGCTGGGGGGCATCGGGGCGATGGGGACGCAGACGTTCGTCCTCGCCTACATCTCCAAGTACTTCCCGGTACGGATGGGCGCCACAGCGATGGGCTGGTCGCTGGGCGTCGGCCGCATCGGGTCGATGCTCGCACCGCCGCTGCTCGGACTCATCATCGGGGCGGGGCTGGCGTACCAGTGGAACTTCTACGCCCTCGCCGTCCCCGGCGTCCTCGGTGCCGCGCTGATCGGACTGGTCCCCCGCGCTCCTGGAGACAAGGTCCCGGTGGGAAACGCGAGCGTAGACGGGGCCGTGCGCTCCCTGCCTGAGCCGACCTGATCCACACGCCGAGGTCGTACTCGACTCCGACGGGGCACCCGGAACAGGGTGCCCCGTCGAGGCGTCTCGGGAAACACCGGCCGCGGTGACACAGCCGCTCCCGGGTGTCGTCGGGGCCATGGTCGGACCCATCTCTCGATCGGCCCCGCTGCCACCGAGGCTCATGCGTCCCCGTACGCCTCTCCGCCCAGTTCGAACCCCGCTGTCCCCGCGGTGACGTCCGCGAGCCACGCCTGAAACGCCCCCACCTCGGCGTCGGGCAGCCCGATCTCGATCGTGACTGCCTCGCCGTACCGCACGTCCCGCACCTCGCGGCCGGTCGTCCGCAGGTCGTTCTGCACCTTGCCGGCGCGCTGGTGGTCGACCGTCACCGTGGCGAGCCGGAAGCGGCGGCGGGTGATCGTGCCGAGCGTGTCCAGGGCTTCGCCCACCGCTCCGCCATAGGCCCTGATGAGTCCGCCCGCGCCCAGCTTCACCCCGCCGTAGTAACGGGTGACGACGGCGACGACGTACCGCATGTCACGGCGCATCAGCATCTGCAGCATGGGAACGCCCGCGGTGCCGCCCGGTTCGCCGTCGTCGCTCGCCCTCTGGATCGCCGCGTCGGCGCCGATGACGTACGCGTAGCAGTTGTGCGTGGCGTCGGTGTGCTCCTTGCGGATGCCGGCGATGAAGTCCTGGGCCTCCTGTTCGGTGGCGGCCGGGGCGAGGGCGCACAGGAAACGGGAGCGGTTGACCTCGGTCTCGTGCACGCCCGCGCGGGCCACTGTGCGGTACTCGTCCTGCATCGGGCCAGCGGATGCGGCGCCCATGGGGCCACCGCA
>CBFHCJ010000288.1:0-8099 GCA_965654005.1 uncultured Streptomyces sp.
GACGGTACGAGACGTTCGCTCCGCCCCGGCGGGCACTCCCGGGGCGGGGTAGACTGCGTCGGCGACTGCCGCGCCGAAAGGCAGCAAGCCCGGCCCCCGCCACGGGGCCGGGCCCCCCGCGTTTCATGGGAATGCGTGTCTGTGCCGCGGTGATGATCCGTTGGCGCTGCTGGTGGCTCCGTTCGTACTGCAGCACCTGCCGGGCCACGCTGGAGGGAACATGATCCAGCCGGCTGACGATCTCGTCCGGGCCCATGGTGTCGTAGCCGGCCCAGGGCTCACGGCCGCGCAACCGCTCGATGGCGTCCAGGATCGTCTGCCGGTTGCCATGGCTGCGCTCGTAGCCCTCGATCACTGTCAGTTCCGTCTGGGACAGGCCACGCAGGCGCTCCTGGATCTGCGTGATCTCGAGCCGGCCGAAGCCTGGGATCGGCAGGTTCTCCTCACCCGTGACCGCGCCCAACGCCTCCTCTTCGGCCATACGGGTGACCCCGGGCGCAGGCTGGAGTGCGCCCTCGGCCGCGTTGATCACCGTGTCGCGCTGTCGGTGGCGCCGTTCGTACTCCGACACCTGTCGGACCACGTCGTCCGAGACGTTGCGCAGGTGGATCTTGACGCGTTCCGGGTCCATCTCGTCGTAGCCGGACCAGGGCTCAGCCTCACACAGATGTTCGATGGCGTTCAGCACTCCGGGGCGGCCCGCGTGGGCGCGTTCGTAGCCCTCGATCACCGTCAGTTCGGTCTGGGAGAGGCCCCGCAGGCGCTGATGGATCTGCGTGATGTCGAGCCGGCCGAAGTCCGGGATCGGCAGATCCTCCTCGCGGGTGACCGCGCCCTGGACCTCATCGGCCATACGGGTGACGTTGGGTATCTGCCGCAGGGCTCCCCCCACCGTGTCCCTGACGCGCGTGGTGCCGGTTCGGAAGGCCGACCGCAGCACTGCCACGGGCGTGCTCGCCGTGCGCATGACCGTGTCCAGCAGCCCGCCGCCTCCGGCGGCTTCCCTCTGCTGCGGACGGTGGCCGTTGGTCGTTGCCGCCACGGCCCTGGCCCGCTCGGCGAGATTCCGCTCCAGGGTCTCCAGCAGCTCCTCGTCCTGCCGGCGCAGCACGGCGAGCATCTCGGCGGTCACGTGGTCGTGGATCTGTTCTGCGATGTCCTTGCCTGCCTGGCAGGTCGCGAGGGCCCGGGCCGCGGCCGCGTACTCGTCCTCGGCGTTCTTCAGCAGGCGGCGCTCATTGGCCGGCTTCTGACCGCGCACCATCTCCGTCACGGCCGACACCCCCACCTCCAGGGGCAGCAAGGTCGCCCGCACGGCGCCGCGGGTCACGATCTGCGTCACCTGCACCGCGGTGGCCAGCAGGCCGTGGGGAGCGCGCATCGCGCGCACACGGTCCTCGATACGCCTGAGGTGATCCTGGGCCTCGGCGACCTGGCGTTCCAGCCTCTGCCGGTGGGCGCCCGGTGGTGTGAAGGCCACGTCCGTCCGGAACCGGTCGACGACCGCGGCGTGAGCCTCGCGGGCGTCCTCCAAGGCCGGTATCAGCACATCCGTCATCGCTGCCATGAGCTGCTCCTGGTGGGATCGAGTGCGGCATCGCCGCCGCGCACGAAGAAGGGCCGCCCGCCGTCCGACGCCTTGGCCGGGCAACCGGAACCCATCCTGCGGAAGGTTTGCGAAGATCGCCCGGCGAGCCGGACGGCCGGGCGCGTGAATACAACGGCCGACGTGCTGTGTCGACACCCGGCCGATGCCTGCCGAACAGGACCGATCCGGGTGAGTGGGACCGGGTCGCGCAACGGTGCTGTGAAGGAGCCCGGCACCAGATGCGCCGGCACGCGGCGCAGTGGCGGGTGGCCCGTTTCGGAGACCGTCCGGGTGAGGCGGCTCTCCAGCGGCTCAGGCGCAGCCTGTTCGTCCCGAGGCGGACAGCGAGGGGGCCGCGCTCGGTTGAGAAGCGCAGCCCCCTCGTTCCGGTGCTACGGCATCACCGCTCCCGCGGCTCCCGCACCACCGCCACCTCTCCCGGCCCCACCGTCACCGAACCCGGTGCCGGCTTGCCCGTGAGGAGTTCGACCGCGTCGTCCGCGACCGTCACCTGCGCGCCCCGGCCCGCGTGGTCGATGACGAACAGGTAGTCCGCGGACGGACCCCGGCGCCGGACCACCTCGACGCCCTCCGGTGCCGTGCGGACCGGTGTCACGCCCGCCTCCGTGCGGATGCGGGTCAGCAGGGACCCGAGGGTGGCCGGGTCCGGCTGCGTGGCCAGGTACCAGGCCGTGCCCTCGCCGTGACCGTGGCGCGTCACCGCGGGAACGCCCTTCAGCGGGCCCTCCTCGTACGACGTCACCGCCTCGGCCCCCTCCAGGCGCACCCGCTCCGACCAGAGCAGGGCCCTGCCGCCCCCGCTCAGGGTCACCTGCTCGCCCGGCAGCAGCGGGAAGAGCTCGTCCGACCTGACCCCCAGCGCCTCCCGGAACGCCCCGGGGTAGCCGCCCAGCCGTACATGGGCGTTCTCGTCGACCGCCCCGCTGTGGAAGCCGACCGCCAGCGTGCCGCCGCGCTCCGCGAAGCCGGTGAGGTTCGCGGCGCCCGCGTCGTCGACCAGGTAGAGGCTGGGGGCGAGGACCAGCCGGTACGCCGACAGGTCCGCGTCGGGGCGTACGAAGTCCACCGCGACGCCCTCGCGCCACAGCGGCTCGTACCAGGCACGGACCAGGTCCTGGAAGCGGAGTTCGGCGCTCGGCTGGGAGGGGAGCTCCAGGGCCCAGCGGGCGTCCCAGTCCCAGACGATCGCGACCTCGGCGACTCCGGCGCTGCCGCGCACCTCCGCGAGCGCCTTCAGATCGGCGCCCAGGCGGACGACGTCCTGCCAGACACGGCTGTCCGTCCCCGCGTGCGGCACCATCGCGGAGTGCCACTGCTCGGCGCCCGCCTTCGAGGCCCGCCACTGGAAGTAGGCGATGCCGTCGGCGCCGTGCGCGACGTGGGCGAGGGCGTTGCGGCGCATCTGACCCGGGCCCTTGGCGCGGTTGACGGGCTGCCAGTTCACGGCTCCCGTGGAGTGCTCCATCAGGAACCAGGGGCCGCCCGCCATCGAACGCATCAGGTCGCCGCTGAGCGCGATGTCGATCTCCGACTCCGGGTCCGTGGCGCGGAGGTAGTGGTCGTTCGAGACGACGTCCAGCTCCGGGGCCCAGCGCCAGTAGTCCAGCGCCTCGAAGCTGAAGTTCACCATGAAGTTGGTGGTGGCGGGGATCGAGGGGGCCGCCGCGCGCAGGACGTCGCGTTCCGCCGTGTACAGAGACAGCAGCTCGTCGGAGCAGAAGCGGCGCCAGTCCAGCCGGTGCGTCGGGTTGGGGACGGCTCCGGTGGCGCGGGGCGGCAGGATCTCGTCCCAGTGGGAGTACCACTGGCTCCAGAACGTGGTGCCCCAGGCGTGGTTGAGCGTGTCGAGGTCGTCGCCGTACTTCGCGCGCAGCCAGCCCCGGAAGGACGACGCGCTCGTGTCGCAGTGGCACTCCGCGTTGTGACAGCCGTACTCGTTGTGGACGTGCCACATCGCGACGGCCGGGTGGTCGGCGTACCGCTCGGCCAGCTCGCCCGCGATCCGCAGGGCGGCCCTGCGGTAGGCGGGGCTGGAGGGGCAGAAGGTCTGCCGGCTGCCGTAGGACAGGGTGCGGCCGTCCCGGTCGACCGGCAGCGCCTCAGGGTGCGCCTTGAAGAACCAGGCGGGAGGCGCGGCCGTCGGGGTGGCCAGGTCGGCGGCGATGCCGTTCTCATGGAGCAGATCGAGGATCCGGTCCATGCGGGCGAAGTCGTACGCGCCCTCGACGGGCTCCAGCAGCGCCCACGAGAAGATGCCGACGCTGACCATCGTGACCCCGGCCTCGCGCATCAGGCGCATGTCCTCGGCCCAGACCTCCTCGGGCCACTGCTCGGGGTTGTAGTCGCCGCCGTAGGCGATGCCGGGGACGGACAGGGTGCGGTTCATCGGGTCACTCCCGTCAGGAGACGACGCGTCGTGGCCACACCCCACGCGTCGAGGGACAGCAGTCGGTCGCTGGAAGCCATCAGGCCCCCGGTGGTCTCCACGTGGGCGGCCCATCGTTCCCGGGTCTCGACGGCGGGGCGGGCCATCAGGCAGTCCGGGTCGTTGATCCAGAGTCGGCCGTGCTGCCACTGGCGTCCGGCGCCGGTGAACTCGGCGGGGTCCTGGCCGGGCTGGCTGTAGTCGTGCGCCTCGGGGCGGCGGTGCGGAGCCGTGTCGGGGCTGACCCGCATCGCGTCGAACAGGCCTATGGACGGCAGGATCGGCGCGCCGCAGCCCAGCAGGTAGGCGTCCGGGCCGATGGCGTCGCGGATGAGGTTGATGCCCGCGCGGTACGCCGCGATCGGGTCGGCGCCGCAGTGGCGTACGCCGTCCAGGGCGCCCGCGTAGAGGAAGTCGACCTTGAAGTAGTCGTAGCCCTCGGCGCGCAGGGTGCTGAAGACGTGCGCCAGACAGGCCGCCGCGTCCGGGTGCGTGGTGTCCAGGGTGTACAGGTCGTGACCCCAGTTGCGGCCGGCGTGCACCGGCGCGCCCTGGGTGTCCCTCACCAGCCAGTCGGGGTGGGCCGTGGCCAGCTCGCTGTCCGGGGCCACCAGGAAAGGTGCCGTCCAGATACCGGCCCGACGGCCGCGCGCCCGGATCGCGTTCGCGATGCCCTCGCGGGAGCGGAAGCGGCCGGAGAGGCTGAGCCAGTCGCCGAGGGCGCTCTGGTAGCCGTCGTCGATCTGGACCACGTCGACGGGCAGGTCCAGGGTGTCCATCGCCCGCAGGTTCTCGTGGATGTCGTCCTCGGTGACCTCGGTGAAGTACTCGTACCAGGAGCACCAGACAGTGGGCGCGGGACGCGGCGGCACCACGCCCAGACCGTCGGCCCACCGGCCGAGAAGGGACTGGACGCCCTCCCCGGTCAGCTCCTCGACGGGCCCGTCCGAGCTCACCTCGGCCCGCCCGCCGTGGACCTCCAGCCGGATGGACGGGACGGAGTGGTACGGGTCCGTCGCCGCCCACAGCCTGACCGGCGAACCGTCGCCCGGGTCGAGCGCCAGCAGGCCCTCGCCCTGGAAGGTCCCGGCGGGGACGGTGCGGCCGGGGCGGTAGCAGACGGTCGCCCAGTTGTCGTTCGTCGGGCGGTACGGGGCCCCGTCGAGGGCGTAGGCGCCGCTGGGGCTCCAGGACTGCCAGCCCTCCTCGTGGACGCGCGCGTTGCGCGGGTCCACGAGAACAGAGGCGACCTGGGTGAAGGAGTGGTGCACAGGGATCTCTTTCACGGGAAAGGGGGCGGTCAGCCCTTGTTGGCGCCCAACGTGAGGCCGCTGACGAACTGGCGCTGCAGCACGAAGTACACGATCAGCGTGGGGATCGCGGTGAGCAGGGCGCCGGCGGCGACCAGGTTGGGGTCGGTGAAGTACTGCCCGGACAGGTTGCTCAGGGCCGAGGTGATCGGCATGTTCTCGCCGGTGGAGATCAGCACGATGGCCCAGAAGAAGTCGTTGTAGATCCAGATGGACAGCAGTGTCGCCAGGGCCGCCATCGCGGGCTTGCACAGCGGCAGCACGATCTGCCAGTACATCCGCCACACCGACGCGCCGTCGACGAGCGCGGCCTCGGTCAGTTCGTGCGGCAGCATGCGCATGTAGTTGCTCAGCACGAAGGCGCAGAACCCGGACTGGAACGCCACGTGGATGAGCACCAGGCCCAGCGCGGAGTCGTACAGCTTGCCGCTGACGGTGATGCCGGGCAGGTTGATCAGCAGGTACAAGCGGTACAGCGGGGTGATGATGACCTGCTGCGGCAGCAGGTTGCCGGCCGTGAAGACCAGCAGCAGGAAGACGTTGAGCCGGAAGTCGAAGCGGCTGACGTAGAACGCGACCATCGACGACAGCAGCAGTGTCAGCAGTACCGCGGGCACCGCGATCAGCAGCGTGTTGCCGAAGTAGTGCATCATGTCGGACTGCTGGAAGGCGTTCGTGAAGTTGTCGAGGCTCAAGCGGTCCGGCCAGGAGACGTAGCCCTTGGTGCTGGTCTCGGAGTACGGCCGCAGGGCCGCGTACACCGCCCACAGCAGCGGGCCCAGCCAGGCCAGCGAGGTGACGACGAGGAACACGTGCAGCACGAACCTGGCCGGGCGCAGGGGGGTGCGCTGCTTCACGTCGAGCGTGACGGTGGGGGTGCTCACGCTTGCCGCTCCTTCCGGAAGGTCGCCACCAGGTACGGGATGATCACGGCGAGCGAGATGACCAGCAGGACGACGGCGATGGCCGATCCGTATCCGATCCGGCTGGACTCGCCGATGATGTTGTCGGTGATCAGGATCGACAGCAGCTCGGTGCCCTGGGCGCCCTTGTTGAAGACGAAGACGAGGTCGAAGGCGCGCAGGGCCTCGATGATGGTGACGACCAGGACGACGGTGTTGGTGGAGCGCAGGGTGGGGAAGATGACGTTCTTGAACGTCTGCCACTCGTTCGCGCCGTCCAGCGCGGAGGCCTCCCGCAGTGAGGGGTCGACTCCCTTGAGACCGGCCAGGTAGAGGATCATCATGTAGCCGGTGTGCCGCCAGGACGCGGCGACCAGGATGGCCCACAAATTCAGGTGCGGATTGCCGATCCAGTCGATGTAGTGGCCGGGCTTGTTGGCCCCGATGAGGCTGTTGATCAGGCCGGTGTCGGGGTTGTAGATGAGCTGCCACACGAACCCGGTGACCGCCAGCGACATCACGACCGGCAGGAAGAACGCGGTCTGGTAGACGCGGCTGAAGCGGATCTTCTTGTCCAGCTGCACGGCCAGGAAGAGCCCGAGCGGGGTCGGGATCAGGATGAGCACGACGAACCAGATGATGTTGTGCTCGACGGCCGGCCAGAACTGCGGGTTGTCGGTCAACAACTGCTTGAAGTTCTGGATCCCCACCCACTTGATGGAGTCGAAGCCGATGCCGTCCCAGGTGGTGAAGGCGAGGGCGATCGACGCGAGGGCGGTGACCCAGACCAGGGCGACGTGCAGGATGGTGGGCACGCCGGCCATCAGGCCGAGCGTGATCCGGTCGCGGCGGGTGAGCAGGCGCCCGTGGCCCTGCGCGACCCGCTTCTTCTCAGGCGCGCGCCCCGGAGGCGGCACGGTGGTCGCCTCCGGGGTCTTCGTGATGATCTCGGCACTCATGAGGAGGCGAAGATCGTCTTCTTCTGGCGCTCGATCGAGGACAGCAGGCTGTCGACGCCCTTGGGGTTCTGGAGGAACTTCTGCAGCCCGGGCTGCATCACCGTGGAGGTGAAGTCCGGCCGGGAGTCGCGGTCCATGAACTGGGTGAGGCTCTTGGCGCCGCTGATCATGTCGTACGCCTTCTTCTGCAGCGCCGAGTACGAGGAGATGTCGGCCTTGCTGGAGGAAGCCACCAGGCTGGAGTCGGACTTGACGTAGATCCCCTCGGCGGCCGGGGTGCCCAGGTACTCCAGGAGCTGGACGGCGCCCGCCTTGTTCTTCGGGGCCTTGGAAAGCATGAAGCCGTCGGTCGGGGCCTCGACGGTGTCCTGGCCGAACTCGGAGTTGATCTCCGGGAAGGCGAAGAAGTCCAGGTCGTCCAGGTCGGCCTGGTTGGTGAACTGCTGCGCCACGAAGGAGCCGAAGACGTACATGCCTGCCTTCTTCGACACGAGCGTCTGCGCGGCGTCCTGCCAGGTGCGGCCCATGAACCCGTCCTGGTGGTAGGGCAGGATCTCCGACCAGTGGTCGAAGACCGCCTTGACCTTGGAGTCGGTCCAGGAGGCCTTGCCCGCCATCAGCTCGACGTGGAAGTCGTAGCCGTTGAGACGGAAGTTGATCTGGTCGAAGGTGCCCATCGCCGGCCAGGCGTCCTTGTCCCCGAAGGCGATCGGGACCAGCTTGTCCTTCTCCATCTGCTTGCAGAGGGCGACGAACTGGTCCCAGGTGGTGGGGACTTCGTAGCCGTACTGCTTGAAGACGCTCTTGCGGTAGAAGATCGCCCACAGGGATGTGGTCAGCGGCACGAAGTAGTACTTGCCGTCCTCGCCCTTGCTGAGCTTCTTCATCGCGTCG
>CBFHCJ010000289.1:0-8069 GCA_965654005.1 uncultured Streptomyces sp.
CTCTGCATCCTCGGACTTACATGTCCCCAGACTTACATGTCCTCAGACTTACATGTCCTCAGAGCGCCACGCCGAGCAGCGCGTCCACGGCACGCGAGACGACCCCGGGCGCGCCCGTGTCCGTACCGCCGCCGTCCTGCTGGAGCGCCGCCCAGCGGTCGACCGCGGCGAGCGCGGCCGGTGCGTCCAGGTCGCTCGCGAGGGCGTCGCGGAGCTCCTCGACAAGCGCTTCGGCGGGTGGGCCGTCGGGCCGGGAGACCGCGGAGCGCCAGCGCTCGAGCCGCGCCTCGGCGTCCCGCAGCACCTGGTCGGTCCACTCCCAGTCGGAGCGGTAGTGGTGGGCGAGCAGCGCGAGCCGGATCGCGGCCGGGTCGACACCGTCGCGTCGCAGCTGGGACACGAAGACGAGGTTGCCCTTCGACTTCGACATCTTCTCGCCGTCCAGCGCGACCATGCCGGCGTGGACGTACGCCTTGGCCATCGGGAACTCTCCGGTCAGCACCTGGGCGTGCGAGGCGCCCATCTCATGGTGCGGGAAGGCGAGGTCGGAGCCGCCGCCCTGGACGTCGAAGCCCATGCCCAGGTGGTCGAGGGCGATGGCCACGCACTCGATGTGCCAGCCGGGCCGGCCACGGCCCAGCGAACCGCCGTCCCAGCTCGGCTCGCCCTCGCGGGCGGCCATCCAGAGCATCGGGTCGAGCGGGTTCTTCTTGCCCGGACGGTCCGGGTCGCCGCCGCGCTCCGCGGACAGCAGCCGCATGGCGGCCGCGTCGAGGCCCGAGACCTTGCCGAAGTCGGGGTCGGACTCGACGGAGAAGTAGATGTCCCCCTCGAGCTCGTACGCTGCGCCCGCGTCCCGCAGTCGTTCCACCAGCGGGACGATGCCGGGTATCGCCTCCACGGCGCCTATGTAGTGCCGCGGGGGCAGCATCCGCAGGGCTGTCATGTCCTCGCGGAAGAGGGCCGTCTCCTTCTCGGCGAGGGCGACCCAGTCGACGCCGTCACGCTCGGCCCGCTCCAGCAGCGGATCGTCGACGTCGGTCACGTTCTGTACGTAGTGAACCTGCCGCTTGGTGTCGAGCCACACGCGCTGAACGAGGTCGAACGCGTTGTAGGTCGCCGCGTGACCCATGTGGGTCGCGTCGTACGGGGTGATGCCGCAGACGTATATACGGGCGACGGGACCGGGGTCGAGGGTGACGAGACCACCGGTCGCTGTGTCGTGGATCCTCAGGTCGCGGCCCTGACCAGGCAGGGCGGGGACCTCGGAAGCGGGCCAGGCATGCATGTCATGAGCCTATCCGGCCGGAAGTTCCGTGTACGAACCGGACCGACCCGGATGACCGGGAAGGCACTCTTGCGCGAAGCCTGTCGGTATGCATTCCGCCTGCATACCGAATGCCTGCCGTATGCATGCCGTATGCATGCCGTATGCATGCCGTATGCATGCCGTATGCAACGGTGCGAGGGGCCCTTCGAACCGGGCGTTCCTCACACCGACGGGTGCCTGCGCAACGGGCAGGCGAGCACGCTCACACCGGTGGCCATGGAATCGCCGGCCACTCCCCGCTGGGCTCCGGATGCCGACCCGACTCCAGCAGCGCCCCCACCCGCATACGCGTGGCCCGCACCTCCGCCGCGGTGAGCAGCTCGGCCAGCCGCAGGGCCAGCGCCGCTTCCTCGGCCAGGGCCTCCTTCAGCCCCTTGAGCACCTCGACGGCCTCCCCCGTCAGCGGCTCCCCCGCCCACCCCCACAACAGCGTGCGCAGCTTGTTCTCGGTGTTGAAGGTGACTCCGTGGTCGATGCCGTACAGGCGCCCCTCATCCGAGGGCAGCAGATGGCCCCCCTTGCGGTCGGCGTTGTTGATGACCGCGTCGAGGACGGCCAGGCGCCGTAGCCGCTCGTCGTCGGCGTGCACCAACAGCGCCGTCTTCCCGTCACCGACCCCGGCGAACCCGATGGCCTTCCAGCCCTCCTCCGGTTCCTCGCCGTCCACGAGAGCGAGCAGTCCGTCCTCGGACCGGCCCTCGATCCACAGCTGGACCATGCCCTCGCCGTAGGGCCCGTCGCGCAGCACGGTGGGCGGCACGAGCCCCCAGCCGGTGGCCTCGGACACCGCGTAGGCGGCGACCTCGCGCTGGGCCAGCGTGCCGTGTGGGAAGTCCCACAGTGGCCGCTCCCCGGCGACGGGTTTGTAGATGCAGGCGGCCTCCTGACCGTCGCAGGAGACCGTGCAGTACAGCGCCGCGTTGGACGCGTCGCGGATGCGTCCGCGCACGGTCAGCTCGCCTCCGGCGAGCAGTTCGGCCGTGGTCACGCTCCGCGGCGGTATCCGTTCTGGCGCGGACATACATGTCCTTCCGGGTCGAGCGGGAGGCTGCACAGCGGGCAGGGCGGCCGCCCGGCGTTGACGACGTCGAGGGCGCGCTTGGCGAAGGCCCGTGCCTGCGCGCCGGTGAGCCGGACCCGGAGCATCGGCGGACCGTTCTCCTCGTCCTGGAGCAGCCGCTCCTCGGCCTCGGCGAGGTCCTCCTCGGACTCGGCGTCGAGTTCGACGAGGGCCTGGGCCTCGACGATCATGCGCTGCTCCTCGCCGTCCCAGGCCAGGGCCATGGTGCCGACGCGGAACTCCTCCTCGATGGGGGTCTCGAGCGGAGCCGTGTCGGCGATCTCCGCGGGGGCCACGGCGGGGACGGCCGCGCTGCCGCCGCTGCGGCGCACGACCTCGTCGAGAAGCTCGTCCATGCGCTCGGCAAGCGCCGCGACCTGGGTCTTCTCCAGGGCCACGCTGGTCACCCGGGGTCCGGCCGAGGCCTGCAGGAAGAAGGTACGGCGCCCGGGCAACCCGACCGTACCGGCCACGAAGCGGTCCGGGGGGTCGTAGAGGAACACCTGACGGGACACTTCCTGTCTCCATTGGATCGGGATCGGGATCGGGATCGGGAACTGGATCGGAATCGGAGCGGGACCGGCCGACCGTGCCGGTCCTGTTCTGGTTGCTGACAACTACTGCGCTGGTTCGACCGCTTCACCCTACTGCGGCCGACGATCACGGTGCGCCCGCACCGCCCCCGACCGGGGCGTCCGTGCCCGGGGGTTCCTCCCGCGGTACGAGCGAGGCGAAGTCGCCGGTGTCCCCGAGGCGAACGAGAAACGGCCGCAGCCGGGTGTACCGGATCGCGGTGATGGAACACGGTTCGACGGAGATCCGCTGGAAGAGGTCGAGATGAAGTCCGAGTGCGTCGGCGACGAGCGACTTGATGATGTCACCGTGCGAGCACATGAGGTACACGGCGTCGGCGCCGTGGTCGCGCTCCACGCGCGCGTTCCACTCCCGTACCGCCTCCACGGCCCGGGTCTGCATCGCCCGCATCGACTCGCCGCCGGGGAACGCGGCGGCCGACGGGTGTGCCTGGACGACCTCCATCAGCGGCTCGTCCGTCAGTTCGGCGAGCTTGCGGCCGGACCAGTCGCCGTAGTGGCACTCGCCGATCCGTTCGTCGGTGTGCGCGGGCAGTCCGGGGCGGGCGTCGAGCAGCGGCTGGACGGTCTCCTGGCAGCGCTGCAGGGGGCTGGTGACGACCTCGGCGATCGGCACCTCGGCGAGCCGTCCGGGCAGGGCCGCGGCCTGTGCGGCGCCGCGCTCGTCGAGGGCGACGCCGGGCGTCCACCCGGCGAGCAGTCCCGCGGTGTTGGCGGTGGAGCGTCCGTGCCGGACGAGGATCAACGTGGGCATGCCGCCCAGCCTAAAGGGACGCCCCGCGCCCGGAGCCCGGCGGGCGACCTGATTCCGGCGGCACCGGCTGTCACGCCGTCGCGTCGGACGAGCGAAGCCGGAGGTGTACGTGGGCGGCCTGGACGGCGTGGACGGCGATGGCTGCGATCCTCACCATGATCGCGGGGATCCAGGGAGATCTAGGGAGATCCAGGGAGATCCAGGGAGATCTAGGGGGCGAACTTCGACCCACATGCCGGAGCCGCACTGGGTGTGGTCGTTCCCGGCGGTGATCCCTGGTAATGGCGGGGCAGGAGGTCCTGCTGTGACGGCTGTTCGAGCGGCGGGGCCGGGAGGCAGCTGCACTGGTGCGGCGGAGGTGCCCGGGGTCCGTTTCATGGCGCACGCGCGCGTGGGGGCGGTTCCGTGGTGGGCGGTTCAGACGAACTCGGGCGCCGGCGTGGCGGGCCCGCCGAGCGCGTTGCGCCGCTCCGGCATCCTCAGGGTCACCATGCGCCGCCAGCCCGAGAACCGCTCGTAGGCGTACACCGCGTGGATGCCGGCCGCGAGCAGCGCCGATTTCGCTCTGGACCAGCCGAGGATGCGCCCCATGTGTGCCATGACCGCGAGGCTGACGTCCCGGTAGATCCGGATCTCGGCCAGGGCGCACTCACGCAGCGTCCGCTGGATGAACCGGCCTTGGCCGGTGGCCGCGAAGCGCAGCAGCTCCTCATGGGTGTACGCGAGGTGGTTGTCCTCGTCGCCGGAGATCATGCGTACGGCCCTGCCGACCTCGGGGTGGTCCGCGAAGTACTTCCTGAGCATCACCATCTGATCGCACGCGCGCTGTTCGGTGACCCGGCTGTGCGCCAGATATGTGATGACGTCCCGCACGGTCAGCGGCCGTTCGGCCCGGAGTTTCTCGTGCGGAAGACCGATGCCGTGCCTCTCCAGAAGCATCGTGTAGTCGGTCTCGGGGGGCACCGGCACTGGTTCGAGACCGCGCTTCCTCATCAGGGCGTGGAAGATCCGCCCGTGCTTGTCCTCGTCCGCGCCGTGGCGCGCGATCTTGGGGGCGAGTTCGCGCTCGCTCGCCGGTACGAGGGCGGCGATGCGCCCGTTCTCCCAGCCGCCCTGCGACTCCCCGCTGGCCGCGATGGAGCAGAACAGCCGGAAGGACTCGTCGTTGTCGAGGATCTCCTGGAACAGGCTCTTGGCCGACAGCATCACTGGCACCTCTCTGCAAGGGTCCGCAAAGCGAGTCAAATGCGGTGCCAGGGGCCCGGCAACACGGGTGCGGGACGACTCGGCCGAACGGAGGACGGACAGGGGCGGGAGGCCCGTAACCAGCGGCGCGCCGACGCGTTGTTCCCGGTGAACCGGCCGTGGCGGGGAAGACCCCCGAGCCCCCACCACGGCCGTGGTGACTTTCCGGAGCCCCCACCCCTGCCGTGGTGACCTTTCCGGAGCCCGCCAACGCGGCCGTTCGACTTTGCCGTTCGTGTCGGCTCGTGTTACGCGAGCCCGGACCGCTCCAGCGCCTCGGATCCGGCCCGGAGGGAGGCGATCCGCTCCTCCAGGGTGAAGCCCGCGGGTGCCAGCGAGAGCGTGGTGACGCCGGCCGCGGCGTAGGCCTTCATCCGGTCGGCGATGCGGTCCACGGAGCCAAGGAGGGTGGTCCGGTCGATCAGCTCGTGCGGAACGGCGGCGGCAGCGCCTTGCTTGTCGCCGGACAGATACCTGTCCTGGACCTCGGCGGCCGCCTGCTCGTAGCCCATGCGCCGGGCGAGTCGGTTGTAGAAGTTCTGCTTGGGGCTGCCCATGCCGCCGACGTACAGGGCGGTGTAGGGGCGGAAGGTGTCGGCGAGCGCGGGCACGTCCTTGTCGTCACCGACCGCGAGCGGGAGCGTGGGGCAGACGTCGAAGCCGTCGAGGGTCTTGCCGGCCTTCCCGCGGCCCGCGCGCAGGTGCTTGATCGCCGTGTCCTCGAGGTGGTCGGCCGAGGGGAAGATGAGGAGGGCCCCGTCGGCGATCTCGCCGGTCTGCTCCAGGTTCTTGGGGCCGATCGCGGCGATGTAGAACGGGATGTGCTCGCGCTGGGGGTGCACGGTCAACTTGATCGGCTTGCCGGGGCCGCCGGGCAGCGGCAGGGTCCAGTGCTCACCCTCGTACGACAGCCGCTCGCGCGTCATCGCCTTCCGTACGATCTCCACGTACTCCCGGGTACGGGACAGCGGCTTGTCGAACTTGACGCCGTACCAGCCCTCGGAGACCTGCGGTCCCGAGACACCGAGGCCGAGGCGGAAGCGGCCGCCGGAGAGCGAGTCGAGAGTGGCGGCCGTCATCGCGGTCATCGCGGGTTGACGGGCCGGGATCTGGAAGATGGCCGAGCCGACGTCGATGCGTTCGGTCTGGGCGGCCACCCAGCTCAGCACGGTGGCCGCGTCGGAGCCGTAGGCCTCGGCGGCCCAGCACACCGCGTAGCCGAGCCGGTCGGCCTCCTGCGCCACGGCAAGGTTGTCCGCGTCCATTCCGGCGCCCCAGTAGCCGAGGTTGATCCCGAGCTGCATGGCCGATTCTCCTTACCGATCAGTAACGTCCCTTGGGCAGACCTTAGCGCGGGCGCCACGGACGGGGACACCGGTGCCGCGCAGCCGCGGCCGGATCCCAGCGGGCCCAAGGGACATCGGTTATCCACAGGCAACCCACGCCACCATCCTGACCAGTAATGTCGGCTTTCATGGAGCAGAGGCATCTCGGCCGTACCGGCCTTCGTGTGTCCCGAATCGGACTCGGCACCCTGATGTGGGGCCGCGACACGGACGAGCACGACGCCGCGGAGCAGTTGAAGCTGTTCTGGGAGGCGGGCGGGACCCTCGTCGACACGGCGGACGTGTACGGGGACGGGGAGGCCGAGTATCTGCTGGGCCAGCTCATGGACAGGCTGGTGGCACGCCGGGACCTGGTCATCTCGACGAAGGCGGGGAGCGTGCCCGACCCCGACCGGCGCTTCGACGGTTCGCGCGGTCATCTGCTCACCGCGCTGGACGCCTCGCTCGCCCGTCTCGGCACCGACTACGTCGACCTGTGGCACATCCACGCCTTCGACCCCGACACCCCGCTGGAGGAGACCCTGCATGCGCTCGACCTGGCGGTCAGCAGCGGCCGGGCGCGTTACGCGGGCGTGTCCAACTTCTGCGGCTGGCAGCTCGCGAAGGCGGCGACGTGGCAGCTCGCGGCGCCGGGTATACGGACCCGGATCGCCAGTACGCAGATGGAGTACTCGCTGCTCCAGCGCGGCGTGGAGCGCGAGGTGCTGCCGGCGGCGCTGGACCTGGGCATCGGGCTGCTGCCGTCCTCTCCGCTGGGCCGGGGCGTGCTGACGGGCAAGTACCGGAACGCGACGCCGGCCGACTCCCGTGGGGCCTCGGAGCACATGGCTCCGTTCGTCGCGCCCTACCTCGACGACACGGCGAGCAGCATCGTCGACGCGGTGCAGACAGCCGCCGACGGGCTCGCCACGACGCCGCTGCAGGTGGCGCTGGCGTGGGTCCGCGACCGGCCCGGCGTGGTCGCCCCGATCGTCGGTGCGCGCAACGCTCAGCAGCTCGCGGCGGCGTTGTCAGTGGAGGCGCTTAGTCTTCCTGACGAGATCTGCCGGGCGCTGGACGACGTGTCGGCCCCACTGCACCGCTATCCCGATCACGACTGGAGCACGCTGTGAGCACGGACCCGGAAACCACGGAGACGGCCCCCCGACCGGGGGATCCGGCCGACGAGGCCGGGACCGGCGGAGGCGGAGCCGGCGGGGGCGGAGCCGGAACGGGCGGAGGCGGGGCCGGCGGGGGCGGAACGGGCGGAGCGGCGGACGGTGGCGGGGCGGCCGGGGGCCCGGACTCGGCGTCCGCCGGGGGCCTGCGGGGGGAGGCGGGCGCGACAGCCGGGGCGGCGGCCACTGAGACATCGGCCTCTGCCCGATCCAGCGAAGCCGCTGGATCGGCCGAGCCCGGTGGCGAAGCCCATGGCGGCGCTTCCGGCGGATCCGGTACGGCGGACGGGGACCGCGAGCCCGGCGACGGGGACGCCGACAGCGCCGCTGGGGCGGCGGAGGCCGGTGGCGAAGAGGGGGCCGCCTCCGGCGATGGCGCCCCGGCGCAGTTGTCCGAGGCCGAGGCCGAGTTGGCCGCTCAGCAGGTCGAGCGGGAGCGGATCGAGCGGCGAAAGGCCGAGAAGAAGGGGAGCATCGAGGCCGGTGGGAAGCTCAGCGGGAAGGCCGCCGACCTGCTCGCGGCCGTGCGGGCCGTGGAGAGCGGGGAGAAGCCGGTGTCGAGCGCCTTCAGCGAACCGGCTCCC